>JAQVMI010000066.1 GCA_028703735.1 Candidatus Cloacimonadota bacterium
AAAGGATGGATGATAGATAGTGTTAGAATCAGCTACTGATTATGTCACTCCCATAGCTCATTGTTTAAACAAATTCACAAGCCCCATATACATTTATTGAACAAAGTACTTGCCAATAACTTGCAAGTAGATTAGCTTGTAATCTATGGATAAATGTGATGCAAGAAACACTCTAACGGAAAGCAAGATAATAGTAACAAAGCAGAGATTGCTGTTAATGCAATCTGTGCTGGAGTTTGGTTGTCCCTTTTCTGCATCGGAGATACATGCAAATAATATGCAGATATCAGATCTGGCTACAGTGTACCGTTTTTTTAAGCTTTTACAGGAAAACAGCATTATAAGAAGTGTGGCACAAATGAATGATACTCAGTATTACGAGCTTGCCTGTAAACATAATCCCAACCATCCCCACTTTTTGTGTAAATCCTGTCATAAACTTAGCTGTCTGGAAGCTATTAAAAGTTCAGATTTGTTTCGTTTGGCACAATATACCCCGCAACAGGAAGTGGATGATGTGTGTGTGATATACACAGGAACCTGCAACAATTGCATAAAAAACAACTTAGGAGTAACAAACGATGAGTAACTTATACAAATTGATCAGCGTATTATTTATCACTGCGATAATGATGGCATCTTGTTCGAAGCCAAAAACAGAACAAAAAGTATCGGTATTATGTACCACTTTTCCAATCTACCAGATCACCAGAAATGTAGTGCAAGGCTACGATGGGGTAGAGGTAAGCCTTATGCTTCCGGGTCAACTGGGCTGTCCTCACGATTACGTTTTGACCCCTCAGGATATGACAAAATTATCCAGGGCGGATATCCTTATTATTAATGGGCTGGGTTTGGAAGAATTTATGGGTGCACCTGTAACCAAGGCAAATCCCGAAATAAAGGTTATAGATAGCTCTATGGGGATTACAGAGGTAATAGAATTCACCGATGCAGAGCATGAAGAGCATCACCACGAAAGCCATCATGATGAAGCTATGAAAGATGAGCACGCCGTAGAGGAACACCATCATACCGGAGCAAATCCGCACATGTTTGCCAGCCCTTTAATGGCTGCTAAAATTGCGCAAAACATTGCCACAGAGCTTGCTAAATTGGATCCCAAAGGTGCCGATACATATACAAAAAATAGCCAGGCTTATGCCGAAGTTCTAAACAAGCTTTTTTTAGAAATGAAGGAAATGGCTGCCAGTCTGAAGAACAAGACTATCGTTCAACCTCATGGGGTTTTCGATTATCTGGCAAGAGATCTAGGTTTGAACATCGCGGGTGTAATGCAGGCACATGGACAAGAGCCCTCCGCTGCTCAAATGATGGATTTGGTAAAGCTGATTAAGGATAAAAAAGTAGGTGCCATAGTTACGGAACCTCAATACCCCGAAAAGGTGGGAAACACCCTTGCCAAAGAATCTGGAGTAGCATTGATAAAGCTGGATCCTGTAGCATCAGGACCAAATAACAGCCCGCTTAATTATTACGAAGTAACCATGCGGCAGAACATGTTGGTTTTGCAACAGGTTTTAGGAAAGCAAGAATTGTGACAGAGATCAGCTTGTCAGCAAATAAAACTGCAAATACTTCCTCTACTCCAATGGTAAAATTTGAAGATATTACCGTGGTTTTAGGGGGGAATACAATTCTGGATAATGTTACTGCCAGCGTTCCCAAGGGTAGCAGTACTGCAATAGTTGGACCCAACGGAGCGGGTAAAACCACCCTGCTGATGGCTCTTTTGGGGCAGATACCTTACAAGGGTAAGATAAGCATAGCTTCAGCAGAAAGCGGAGATCAGCCCAGAATTGGCTATGTTCCTCAGCGGTTGAATTTTGATAGAGCCATGCCTTTAACTGTGATGGAATTTATGGTGATGGGAGTTCAAAGGATGCCATTGTGGTTTGGAGTCCGAAACAAGAACTATAGTAAAGCGATGTCGCTGCTTAGTATGGTTAAATTGGATGGACTGGAAAAGCGCAAAATAGGTGTTTTATCCGGTGGCGAGATACAGAAATTGTTGCTGGCATTGGCTTTGGGGCAGAATCCTGATCTGCTGGTTCTGGATGAACCTGCTGCCGGGGTAGATTATCAGGGAGAATCGGTGTTTTGTGAGCTATTGGAAGGATTGCGGCAAAAGCACGGATTTACTCAATTGATGGTTAGCCACGATCTTGCAACGGTTACCTACCATGCAACTCATGTGATATGTATGAATAAGAAGGTTGCGGCAGAGGGTAAACCGGAAGATGTGCTTACCAATGAAACTCTTAAGGCAGTTTTTGGAATTCACATGGGATTGGTGGATAGTAACGCTTTACCCAAGTGTAGAAGTAACTGCACAAAAGCCAATTGCTGTGGAGACAACGAAAATGCCTGAGCTTAACATCATATACAATTTTATTGCTATAATACTGCCTTTTGAAGTGTTGCAAATGCGCTTTATGCAACAAGCACTGTTGGGAATGCTTCTGCTTGCTCCTATGAGTGCTTTGGTTGGCGTGCAAGTGGTGAACTTCCGCATGGCTTTTTTTGCTGATGCAATAAGCCACTCTGCCTTCACTGGGGTTGCCATAGGTTTAATTCTGGCAATTAGTCCGCGTTGGACTATGCCGCTATTTGGACTTTTGGTTGGTTTGGCAATAATGTATAGCCAAAGGCGCAGCTTGCTTTCGAACGATACTATTATTGGTGTATTCTTCTCGGGCATAGTAGCTTTTGGCTTGGCGGTAGTAAGCAGGAATGGGAATGTAGCACGTGATGTTCAGAGTTTTTTATATGGTGATATCCTTACCATAGGAGATAAGGATATAATCTCTATGCTTGCCCTTTTAATAGTGTTAATCGTGTTTCAAACAATTGGCTATAACAGAATGCTGTTTATTGGGATTAGTCCTGTTTTGGCTAAAGCACACCGGGTACGGGTAGCTTCGTATCAATACATCTATTCGGGATTATTAGCTTTGGTAATTATCTTAAGTGTAAGAGCGGTGGGGGTTTTATTGGTTACAGCCATGTTAATAGTTCCCGCAGCAGCAGCAAGAAATTTTGCCAAAACCGCAGGTGGAATGCTATGGTGGGCACTGTTAATCAGCATAATCTCTGCCCTAATAGGATTGATTGTTTCGGCTCAGCCCTGGGCAAGGACAGCTTCCGGAGCAACGGTTGTTTTAATAGCCTTCTTATGGTTCCTTGTTAGTGCTGTTTATGCACATTTGGGTGGTGAGAGATCCCGAACTTAAGCCCTTGATAATCGCTGTTTCAGTTACTTTAGTTGTTTTACAGCTTCGGAAAGTGGCAGAACCTGAAGTCCCATAGAATTTGTCCAGGACATAATATCACTGAAAGTGGAAACAGGGCAATTGGATACATATTCAGAATTTTCTGCGCCAATCTGGTGAAACCCGATTATGATTAATCGCTCCGAATTCGCTATACCTCTGCGAATGCGCTCTTTAATTATTTCTGCTGACCAATTGGATTGAAATGCCAGATATCCCAGGCTTTTGGGGTTGATGGGTATGAACATGGAAAAATCGCTGCTGCCACGAATATTGGTGTAATAGCGGTTAATAATGCTAAAGTATTCTGCGGGGCACTCACCCCGGGGAAGAGCAAAAGATTGGGGATTCAGGTTCCAGTTTTTAAGATTCCAATAGTCTTCAGCAATGGCAATCTCTGCCTCGTTATACTCCAGATAGGGTAGTTGTTCATGATTCAGCGTATGCCCGCCAATTTCCCAATTCCAGCTATTATGCAGTTCTTGTAGCAGGGCAATGCTTAAGTTCTCTGGTTTCCCCAGTTCATTTGTGTTCACAAAACAAGTTCCGCGAAATTCGTATTCTGCCATTATGGGCAGAGCATTGGTATAAACCCCAAGATGTTGATCGTCAAAAGTGAAACATATAACGGGGCTATGTTGCGCCGTTGCAGTAAATAACCGGCAAGAGAAAAGCGAAAGCAAGCAAAACCCCAGCAGAGTAAGATGCTTAAGTAATACAATACTTTTAGCTAATGTCTTGTCAAGTTTCATAAGTCGCAGAGCGTTTGGGCTGTCAATCTCCTGATTGACAGAAGCGACGGAGTCGCTTGTATTTATAGCGAGCTATGCTCGCTGTGGCAATCAGGAGATTGCCACCCCAAGCTTTATATGACACTATATACTTCGCTTTAGATTCCATAATGGAGTTCTGCTTGGAGACCAATGCTATGTTTGATAGATTTTAGCGTTTTACCTTCTGCTCTGTATAGTAAGCCAACCCTTGAAGTTTGATAATCCTTAGGGTAAGCGGATAAAAGAAACCAGTTCACCAGCAGGTTTGCCTGGTAAAACTCTTCATTCCGATATATATCCATCAGGCAACCAGGGGTAATAGAGATACATCCGATGTTGTTATTAAACGAAAGTTGATATTGCTGTTGCAGATAAGATGCCGGCTCTAAAGTTCGGTATTCTGCCGATAAGTGGATAAGAGAAGCTGTAGAAGGCTTCCAACCTAACTCGGTGTAATTGTAAATGCTATTGTGAGCCTTGGTTCTATCGAAGCCAATAAAGTGACTGAAAGCAGTTTCGCTGTTTAGAGATAAGGGATCTGTATTCCATTCAATTGCACCAGAGCTGATCATCACAGGGCTACGCCAATGTGAATCCATTACATGTGCAGTTTGTGATGCAGCTATAGTAATAGATTCATCTGGATTCTCCCAAAGGAAGTTGAGAATTCCCGTAGCTTGATTTTGCATATTGCCACCCAGGGAAGCACCAATTTGGCTGGAGGTGGTGTGATAGTTTAACCCCAAACCATTGAAGCGTGATTCAGAAAAGCGATATTTATGTATGGTGGGATCAATTATGTAGTAAGGATTTAGCTTGTCTCTTTTGCCGAAACCAATGGGTTTGGTAACCGCGATAAACTGCCAGGCTGTTTTCCGGTATGATACTTGGAAATTGTCTATTGCGAGGTTATTAGAGATGTAATCTGGATTGCTCTGCAATAAGCAATAAAGGCTAAACTCACGCCAACGCAGGGAATCCAGCTCTATGCCAATTCTATAGAATTCGTTCCAGGAAACCTCTTTGCCCTCTTGGGAAGGTGCGATGGAAGCCAGATTGGAAGAATCCCAATGAAAGGCTATGGGGAGCTCAATTCCTTCTAAACCGGTTACAACATAGAATCCAAAACATAGGAATAGAAGCAAGCACTTTCGCCAAAGTGTTTTACAACAGACCAAGATAGAGATCATTCTGCGGATGTAATAACCTAAGAACAATTTATGGATTTACCGCTACACCAGTATGTATGATATTCCTGATGCTTTGTCCAATAGTTTCGATATCCACATTCTTGTCTCCGGCTAACCATTGGCAAAGTACGATATCCATAGTTCCAACCAGTATCAAGGCTAAGGCTTGTGGATCGATAGGCATAATATTTCCCTTTGATATGGCAGATGCAGTAGTTTCTTTTACAAATTCAAGATACTTCTGCAAGGGGTTGTAGCCTGGATTGCGGTTAGTAAAGCTTTCGCTTTGGCGTGCTTCCACAGTAATGAATCTGGCTACATGTGGTTTCTCTTTTACTAAAGCCACATGCTGCTGAAAAAAAGCATATAACCTATCCATGGGATCGAAGATGGTTTCTGTTTGTTTTATTATAGAATTAAGCTCGGAATCCACAATCTCCCGCATGCAATGCTGAAGAAGATCATCCTTGCTTTCGAAATAAACATATACGGTTCCCAGAGCTACCCGAGCTCTTTTGGCAACATCAGCTATTGTGGCAGAATTTGAACCCTTGTGGGCAAAAACTTCTATAGCAGCATTAAGCAGTAAGTCACGCTTGTTTTGTCTTCCTGCTTTCCTTAGTTGTTTTCTGTCGGTATCCATTGATCCTCCAAATTATTGGGATGCAAAGCAAAGTTTCATTTGGGCTTATATTTGTCAAATTCATTTTACTTTATACCGTCCAGCAGATCTCTTGCCAGGACTGGAAGCATAAATATGTGATTTTGTTTGACATAAATCTAAGTTTCAAATTTAAAGCATTAAAAGAAAACCTGAGGTGAAGCAAAATGCAAGCCAAAAAAATACTTCTTTGCATAAGCGGAAGCATAGCTGCTTATAAAGCCATTGATTTGGCAAGCCAATTACATAAACTTGGATACCTTGTAAAGTGTGTTTTAACCGAAGGAGCAACCAAATTTGTAAGCCCGCTGATCTTTTCTGCCATAACTCAGGGTAGTGTGCACACCAGTTTGTTCGAAGATAACGATCCCATTCCCCATATCAGATTGGCGGATTGGGCAGATTTGGTGGTAATAGCGCCTGCCACAGCAAATGTTATAGCAAAGGCTGCTTGCGGGGTTGCAGACGATTTACTATCTGCATTGCTTTTGGCTTATACGAAACCAATTCTGTTTATCCCCGCCATGAACGTGAATATGTTTGCAGCCGCTTCCACGCAAGAAAACCTTAGCAAACTTAGAGAAAGAGGACACTTCTTTATACAACCGGTTACAGGTATGCTTGCTTGTGGTTATGAAGGAAAGGGGAAATACCCACCCAACGAAGAAATCCTTGCTGCCATTGCAACCTATCTGCATTATAAACAAGACTTAATTGGCACAAAAGTTCTGGTTACTGCCGGAGCTACTATTGAACCGCTTGATCCTATGCGTTTTATAAGTAATCGGTCATCTGGTAAAATGGGGATAGCCTTAGCAAGAGCCTTAGCACTTAGAGGCGCTGAAGTATGCCTGATCCATGCCAATGTATCGGTATCTATTCCACACTATCTTCACGAAGCTGTGGGGTGCCATACAGCCCAAGAAATGTATAATGAAGTAATGAAAAGATATATAGATATGGATTGGATTATCAAGTGCGCCGCTGTGGCGGACTATTATATGGAAAACATTAACGAATCAAAACTGCCAAAAACAGATACACTTATTCTAAATCTTGCCCCCACCAAAGATATTTTAAGAGAGCTTGGAAAGCTGAAATCACCTTCTCAAAAGCTAATAGGCTTTGCAGCTCAAACCGATGATCTTATAGGAAAAGCACTAAATAAACTACAGCAAAAGCAATTGGATATGATTTGTGTAAATAATGTTAACACTGCCGGAGCAGATGATACAACTCTTACTATTATAGGAGCTATGAAGGGATACCCCAATTTGGCAGAAGCTCCCGAATTGCAGCATCGTGAAGTGAAGGGAGATAAGCTATCTGTGTCGCACAGTATTCTGGATGCAATTGTAGCTTCGTGTCATTCCTGCGAAGGCAGGAATCCAGCCCTATAGATTCCGGATCAAGTCCGGAATGACAAGATATAAGGAATTACAATAAATGAAGCTAATCTTGATAACAGGAGCAAATAGCCAGATAGGCAGCTTTTTAGCTAAGGCATACCGTGCCGAAGGCTATCAGCTTTTATTATTGTATCATAATAGAAATGATCGCCTGAGGGAGTTTGTTTCAGATGCTGGATGTTTGCTACAGCCAGTAGATTTAGGTGATCCTTTGGCAATAACGACTGCTCTTGATAAATCTAAAAAGCATTTTGGTTGCTATCCTTCCTCTCTGATACACTGTGCTGCTATCAGAAGTAGCGATGCCATGCCCATAGAAAAAACCGAACCTGCCCTTTTTACCAAGGTTTTCAATACAAATGTTATGTCTGCCTACAATGTTCTGCAATGCATTATACCTTTTATGAAGGAGAATTGCCAGGGTAGAATAGTTCTTTTCGGAAGTAGCGTTACCCGTAGCGGTTTAAAGAATGGCAGTGCTTATGCAGCTTCAAAAGCTGCAATAACTAACATAGTTAAAAGTGTTGCAATAGAAGTAGCCCCATATGGAATTCTAATAAATGCCATATCTCCTGCTCCGGTGGAAACGGAACTGGAGGAGGATTACAGTGGAGAATACTTGGATTTTAGAAAAGCTTACTTCAAGGCGCATAAAGAATCTGCTCCCACAGGTAAACTGGTAACTAAACAAGAGATCAAGCTGGTGGTGGATATGCTAATATCTGATGTGCTGCAAAACCTAACCGGCGAAGAAATCTTGTTAACTGGAGGTATTTTATGATATTTATAAACAAACTTCAATCATTGGCAAAGGGGTTTTCTAATACATTAAACCTCAAGAAGTGCCTGTTTTGCATTGCTGCGTTAGCTGCTTTCTCTTACGGATTCTCTGTCCCCTTCATGGAGGGTGAGAAGCTTAGTTTTGATGTGAAATACGGTATGATAAACGCTGCAGAAGCTACCTTGGAAGCTCGCAGTTCTGTTTACCAAGGTTCTCCGG
>JAQVMI010000067.1 GCA_028703735.1 Candidatus Cloacimonadota bacterium
TTTCAATCCCAGTACTACCTTGCATTATGGGATAGACAAGGCAGGCAAAGTAAACATTGATATCTACAATTCCCGTGGACAACGGGTGAAGAGCTATAATCAGGAACACAGTAGTGCCGGTTACTATCGTTTGATCTGGGATGGAACAGACGATAATGGCAAAACTCTTAGCAGTGGCATATATTTCTACAAAATGCGCACCAAAGCCTTTAGTGCCACCCGCAAGATGATTCTTAGCAAATAACGGTATGTGGCTACATCGTTAACTTACGGTAAGCATACCCGAAATGAATTGATTAGGGTGATTTTAGCGTTTTTTAGCTAACATCACCCTTTTCACAAAACAGTAAGTTCTGGTCTTTTACACGGCTACAGGTAATCCTTATAATTACTAAACAAGGTAAAAACTACCGGATAAAACTTGGCTCACTTGGACAAATGGGAAAGCATAGCAGGAGTCATTCAGCCCTGCGAGGTGTTTTAGCTTATCACTAATTATGTGGGCTGAAGGACTAATGCGATGGATGGCGGTAAGAGGTTGCATGGGTGCGGGTTGCAAACCACGCACCTACAACAGGATGCAATCCTATGTTACAAACCCAACCTTACAACAGGATGCAATCCTATGTTACAAAAACAAGAACGTAGATTAGGGCTTGCTAATTGGGCATTAGAGACTACATTATAACTATAACAACTAATAAAGGTGGTATCACTATGCCAAGAAATATTACTGTGGAACTAAAGTGCCGTTACTGCGGAGAATCCCTTTCGGACGATTCACATCAGGTGGACGGGAATCCGGGGATAAAGCTTAAGGTGCGTTCTGGCGATACTAATGCAACTGTGTGGCTATCCGCTATCTTCGGAAGCAATAATCTGGAAAGCGAAGTGCAATTCAAGAAAGGTGAGATAGTGGAGTTCTCCTGTCCAAACTGCTCCGCGCCCCAAACCAGCAGTAAGATATGTGATGTTTGTGGAGCTCCGGTTGCTTTGTTTAAGCTCTCCGATGGTGGTAAGGTGCGAGTTTGCACCCGAAGTGGCTGCAAAAACATTTGGTTGGATTTATAGCACAACCTACAGCACATTACATAAGCCAGAACCTCTGTTTAATTACCGCTGATGATGGCAGAGATGATGCTTTTTGCGTCTATGCGCTTTAAAACAATATTAATGGCACTGGTAATGGGAACCGCGATCATCATTCCCACAATACCCCAAACATAAGCCCAGAAAATAAGCGAGATTATTACCACAATTGGGCTTAGATTCAGTTTGTTGCCCATCAGTCTGGGTTCCATATAGTTGCCGAAAAACAGCTCGTTCCCGGTAAGCAAGATTATTAAAGCAATTAATCTGAACCCAATCCCATATTGAAGAAAGCAGATGGTGAGTGGAAACAGAGTGCTTAAAATGGAACCGATATTGGGAATAAAGCTTAGCGCAAAGTAGAACATCCCGGCAACAATCACAAAATCCACACCGAATATCCACAGGAGCAGCATGGCAATGGTTGCTGCACATCAGCCCAGCAAGGTTTTGTTCGTAAAGTACCTTTGAATCTGGGTTTGGATGCTAAGCAAGGTATCAAATGTCTTTTGATTCTCTGATTCGGTTAATACCTCTCGCACCCTTTTTTCCATCTTCCCTGCTCCACCAACTAAAAACAGCAAAAAGACCAAGGTTAGAAACACCCGGCTGCCTGTATTCATAAACGCTCCCATGGTCTTCGAAGCAAAGCCGGTGATGGAAAAGCTCCCCCCGGAGAGCAAGGCAGAAGGATCAAAACTGGGGAAACCGGCAAGGGCGATATCCAGCCTGGACGCCAACTGCAAATTAAGTGTCTGCAAATACTGAAGCTGCTGCACCAGTTTAGTTTGATACTTAGGCAATTGCTGCACAAAGCTATTCCCTGCAGCATAGACGACCAATCCCAGCGAGACAAACACAATGGTGATGATCAACATCATCAGCAGCATATTCAGCCAAAAGGGAAGCTTATGCTTGCTTAGCCAGGAACGCATTGGGGCAAATACAAAACTGATGAAGATGGCAAAGATCAGTGGTATAAATATCATCTCCAAAGCCTTCAGGATGATAACCACAACCGGCAGAATAAGGATAATCAGCAGGATTCTATGCCAACTGAGTTCTAACAGCACTTTTTGCTCGAACTTCATACTACACTCCTTTTAGTAGGGACTACAAAGTAAACATTGGTTACCTCAATATACAAGATAGTCGAAATTATCTAAAAATGCAGATTCTTTTCTGTGGGGATGGCAAAGCAGGAGTCATTCAGCCCTTGGAGGTGTTTTTGCTTATCACTAATTATGCGGGCTGAAGGACTAATGCGGGCAGACGGAGAACCCAATATGCTATGTCCATTGGTTGAGATTATTGAACAGTCTCAGTAAATGTAGCGTGAAGCCGCGCGAAAAAAAGGCTTGACGATTATCTCGCAATAAGTTTATGCTACAAACGGAAGTATTTATGAAAAGATTGCTAATTCTAATGTGTCTGGTGTATTTTATTTACATACACTTACAAGCTCAGGAATCCTCTTTTGTTGGGAGTGAACTGGCAAGAAAGTCTCCCTGGAGTTTTGGTTTTCAGTTGGGAGCAGGTCTGAGCCACATACTTGAAGAGGAAAGCAAATTAGATCAATGGACAACTACACCTCAGATTGGTTATGGCGTATTGGTCTGCTACAGAATTAGACCATGGTTGGAACTGCAAACTGAACTATCTGAGTTCAAACACAGATCAAGATGCCTTGTTATTCATCCCTACCCCTATAGTCCCGAGATGCAAGCCAGTATTAAGGATAAAATGTTCCGAGTTCCCTTAACCCTTAAGCTACTTACACCCGAAAGGTTTTCCCTTTCGAATATGTATTTGGGAGCAGGAGTGTATCTGGATAAACCTCAAACCGCAGTTTTGAGTGAAAAAATCAGCTATATCAATTCGATTGTAGTGCAAAGCCGGAACATCATCTCCGATTACCCCAAACTATCTTATGGTTTTCAGGTTCAGCTTGGTAACAGACTTAATGTTGGAAGTATAGAATTCCGCTACAATTATGAAATCAGTGATTTCAAAATTGAAGGGCTTGATACCGGCAGCCTAAGACATAACAGCTACTTCTTTATCTATAGCATTATACTCAGCAATTTTTCATAACGTAAATAAAACTAAAGACTCAGCAACAATAAATTGCAAACTTACTGAAGCTCCAGGGGATGGGAGCTGGTTTTATCAGTTTGCACTTGGTAATTGGTCAATAGATAAAGATCCTTACCATCCCATCCAGGTGCCAAAAGTGCAGAGCCTGGATATGGTTTTCCATTTATCACGCCAGGGATAAGGGTCTTTCTTTCCCCAGTTTCCAGATTAAGCCGGTAAACCTTGTTTCCTATGCTGTAGAAGAGAAAGTTAGCACCTCTTGCCAGGGCATAATTGCGGCTGATGCCACTCACAACGTTCCAAACCATGCTGAGGTTATCACGATAGTACAAAGTGGTTGAGACATAATTTTCTACACTGCCTAAGATGAACCTGCCGTCAAAGCTCTGCTGACTCCAAACTTGGTACGGCGGAACAACAGATCTTTGCGTCCCATCCAGATTCATTCGCATCAGGTATTTATTAATGTTGTCACTGCTGTTGTAATACACAGCTTCTTGTAAGTGATCCACCCATGCGTTTTTGATACCTCGGTCGGTTGAGGCAACTCCAGATGACAGGCTGAAAATATTATGATTAAACATATCCAAAACCGAAGGATAACCACCACTGTGAGAGTAATATCCCGAAGAATCTGTGCTTCTGAGATAGCAGAGATATCGCCCATCTTTGGAAATGCGGGGACGTACAAAATTCATGGAAGTGGAGTCCACCAGAGTTTCATAGGCGTATGAGCCGAGATTCATGCGCCTGATTTTGCCCCACCCTCCAAAGTACAGCCACTTGCCATCAAGGCTTAGATCGATTGCAGGAGAACTAAGATAGCTGTAGCTGCCTATGGGTGTGATGTCTGTTAAAACTCCGCTAATAGGGTTATAAACATGTAGTGAATCATGCACCATCAGTATCCTGCCATCTTTCAGGCGATCCAGAGTGAGATTTGTTCTGGAAAGTGCTGGAAAATCGTAAGAACTAAGCTGCCCCAGCGAATCCACATGAGCTATATAATATACGTAGTTTGGATAAGTATAGTTGTCGTCGTCTTTGTTTTTAAGGCATGCAGTACTTGTGAGAGTAATAAATGTAAGCAAAGCAATAAGCAATCGGGATGTCCTAAAACTAATTTTGTTCATCGATACAACTCTTGCTCATCATTTGTCAACAAAGCTTCAGGAGAACTGAGAAGTGATTTTCCTGGGTTTCTGTAGTCTTCCCATCCTGCATAGAAGATTTTGCCTGCATCGCTGCGCCAGGTTATCTTATCTATAAATCCCGAGTAAGTAGTACGGGTATAAATGCCGTCAAACAACAATTGTTCTTCTCCAGTAGCCAAATCCAGCAGATTCAAATCTCCCAGTCCATTCCTATAGGCAGAATACAGCATCTTTCCTTCTACTGGCGAAAAAGCATAACTAAACACTTTACCTATTTCGATTGTGTCTTTATCCAGCCTGTCATAAACCTGCAAACGGTCATCCTGATCCACACTCCAGTAATTCTCACGTCTTAGCAAACCAAAATAGCGTTGATCAGAGCTGATTTGATAACTTAATTCTGAATTCCAGGTGCCATGATAGATCAGTCTCTCTGGTTCTTCAGTATCAGGAGCAAGGCGATAAAGTGCCAGCGAACCGTTGTAGGTATGAGTCCCATAATAGTAATAAGCATCTTCGGAACTTACGTAAACAGCATGACGAACATACAACACTTGTGGTAGTTCCAACCATTCCCCCGTAAGCAAATCCAGACGGTTGATGCGTGTAGAACCTATCGCCACCAAGTATATTCCATCCAATGAGAGAGAAGGAGCGCTTAGTGTTCGGCTGTTTTTCAAGCTCAGGTTTTGCAGATTTTGCCCGTTGAAATCGCTGCGGTAGATATCACCGTTGGCAGTGTAAAAGAGCATCTGATTGGTCTGATCGATCACAAAGCCTGTAACATCCAGTGAATCTGGACTAATCTGAATAACATTGGCTCCGCCCAAAATCCGGCGATATATCTTGTTTGAGATATAAAACACCAGATCGTCTGAAACATAATAAGCACTGCCCCAAATGTTACTATAAAGACGATTATCTCTTGTAGCAAGTTCACTTCCATCAGGGTTCAGACTACAATATATATAGTTTCCTGCAGGGACAAACGAATCATCGCAAGCACATAAAGCCAGGAGTGTAAACACCATTAATCCAAACACGGAGTGAAGCAAGAGGAGGTATTGAATCTTCGATTTTGAAACTTTTTCCATTATTGCAAAATAATTATGCCAAGTGTTTTGGTCAAGAAGTTTTCAACGACCAATTATGGATATAAAGAGTCACCCAATTCTTCAAATTGGCTCACTTGGACATTTGGCGATAAGTGCTTATCTGGTGGCGAGATAGATTGGACTATGTTTGGACTTGGACATTGGGAATTTGGACGTTTCTGGACTCATTTGGGTCACTGATAACTTCAAATTGAGCCGATTTTAGACTGGAGTTGGACATTCTCCCCCTCCAGTCCAAAATGCCGAATTAGAAAAGCCGCAACTGAAGTGACAAAACTCCGATCAGAAATATATCGAGACCCTGATCCTCGTCTAATATCTGGACTTTATAGTCCATATTAAATGGCTGTAAGATAATACGTTTATTAGCGGGATCAAGCTCCACTTTCTTAAGTGTCACACCGTCCTCTGCACGTACCGCACTGACCTTTTCATTAGCCATTTCCCAATCAAGCTCCTGTTTGATGATTACAATGTCCTCATGCAGGATATTGGGTTCCATGCTGTGTCCATTTACTCTAAATGCCATATAGTTATCTGGTCTGCCCGGGATGAGAGAACGCGGTATCTCAATATTCTCGCCTAAATCCCGAAGGTCTACGATGTCCTCTCTGGGTCCCGCGGAAATATCGCCGAGAATTGTGAGGTTTACAGTTCGAGTGTAATCTATTGTAGGAGCTTGGATTAGCCCTGAGCGGCTATCGACCACCTTGAGCTTCTCTTCCAGTCTTTCCTTCATCCACCCGTCAAAATCCTTCACAATTTGGGTCGTACCCTTACCAGTTAGAAGCCAATTTATGTTGATCTGGGCTTCCGACATCTTGAGTAATAGTTCGGGATCGGGATACCTCTCACCGGACTTATAGCGGGATAATGAAGCGGCAGATATGCCAAATTTCTCGGCAAACTGATAATTCTTTAACTTCATGTTCTTCATCAGCATAGCCAGTCTTTTACCAACCTCTTTTGCTGCCATGATACCTCCATCATGTAATTTGCTATTGACAATTTCCATACGGATAGCAAAATGAACTTGGAACAGCTAAACAGAGCTACATAGATGTGTCAACCCTTTTTTTTAGCAAGGGTCTATCCTGATGGCGTTCGTGCCGTCAAGATAAGCACCCCCTAAGAAAAGTGCCGGAAAGTTCTGCAAGTCAGCAGAAAGGACTTCCCAAGATATTGGATGTATGGAAGTTAGCACCCCATTAAGTCTAACATAAGAGGTGAAAATGAACGCTAACAAGAGCCGAAAATCAGGCTGCGATGCCTGCAGTGTGCAAAATGTCCAAGTCCAAATCATTCCGATCGGACTTGGACAAAACAGCATAAAACGCTCACTGCGTATAGCATCCGGGCACAATATCCATTCTTTTGCGGAATTTGTGTCCAAGTGCTACGAAAAATGTCCAAGCCCGAGCAAATGTCCAAGTCCAAATCCATGTCCAAGTCCAAACGAATCTCCAAGTCCGAGCGGGTTGAAATGTCCAAGTCCAAACTCTGGAGCATGTCCAAGTCCAAAATCTAAGAAACGGATTGAAATGGAAGGTTATGAAATGGAGAACGACTCAACAATGATCTGGCTGCCCTTGGCGAGGGTAGCTGAGATAACCGGTAAATCGGTAAAGACGATACGAAGGCTGGTGAAGGAAGGCAGCCTGGCGGCGGTTAACAGAACCGTAGCCAGCGGTAAGACCCATACCACCAAGACCTTTATCTTCGCACATGGTGAGCTGCTCGATACCGAGATGGCTTACCGCACTCAGCGTGGTCAACAAGCTGTTAACCTAGCTCCGGAGAGAATGACTTTCTGCTCCGAGGTTCGGGACTGCCTGTTTATCACATCATATACTAAGGTAGGAGAGGCGTAATGGAATCCTATGACGATATCTTAAACAGTATAGACAAGGAAGCCTACAATCGGGAAGCCGAGAAGATCATGGCATTGGTGAAAGCCGGACACAAGTTCGAGTTTATCAAGAAACCAGCCGATACCAAGAAATCTATCCGAACGGAGATAATTGAGCCTGAGCCGAAGGTTCAAGAGAATCTCCCGGCACCGGTAATTGAATCTCAGCTTATTCAAATGGCTGAACCGGAACTTCCCAGTCCTATATATGAGGAAGAGGATGAAGACTTCAATCTGGAGCCGGAATCGAAGGAACTGCTCAGCTGCATGGGTGAAGCCCAGTTGTATGCCAAGTTCTGTGAGACTGCCTTGGAGATAGTTGAAAACAGTGAGCAAAAATTGGAAGCCTGGATTCAGATAGCTGCCGACTACAATAATGGCAGACTGGTGCCGGAGCTTTATGCTTTCAGAGGGAAACGCACAGAGCGATCCCTTAGAAAGTGGGTCGATCTATACCTCGGCACCGATCGGGATATGTTTGCTTTGATCCACAAGAACAGATTCCAGACCCGCGGACGCAAGGTAACCTATCTTGAACAGCACTTTCTACTCAAGATGCTGCTGTGTCCCAATAAGATCAAGATCGGTTCCGCCATCGCAGCACTGAAGAGCTATGCCAGGTTAGGCTCACTGGAATCGCCAAGCTCAGTTCCAACCCTGAAGAGATGGTGTAAGGACTGGGAAATGAACAATAGAGCTATCTGGACTCAAGCGAGACTTGGCAGCAAGGCAGTGGCTGAGGACATCGTAAAGACCATCTTGCGAGACAATAGCCTGCTGAATGTGGGAGATGTATGGGTGGCAGACGGACATACCCTCGCTTTTGATATTATCAATCCCAAGACCGGGAAAGCCCAACGCATGACCATGATCATGGTGATGGACTGGG
>JAQVMI010000068.1 GCA_028703735.1 Candidatus Cloacimonadota bacterium
GATAAGACAATTGAGTGTCTGGCAAATGTACCCAAAAAGTTTGATGTCTCTCGCACTGATAAAAGAGAGTTATATCGCTATCTGAAGTTTTACAATACCTATCCGCAAATTGTGGTAACCCCGAAGCTTCTGTAATTCATCATTCGCCCGTGGGAGCCATTATCCACAGTAAATTGTTCTGAGACTGGAAGTGATGATGAACCAAGCTTAATTACCTGTCCCCAGGTTGTTTGATTGATATAGTTATCCAAAGTAAAATCATCATATCCATCACCATTGAAGTCCCCTATCCCAAAGCCACCGATGAATCCCAATGTCCAGACATCATCCGAATCAGGCAAAAGCACCCTATCAGACAAATCTATAAATCCATCATTTCCAAAATATATATATCTGTAACGGGGGAATGGAGGGTCAGGAAGAAGGTTGGGAGCGTATCCCACCATGAAGTCATCTATATTATCTCCGTTAACATCGCCCAGACGGGTAATAGAGTCAAACACCTGGCTTGAGACATTATCAAAGATGGTAACAACCTGAAAACTGCCACCCAGCAGCACCCCTATTCCCAAGATATTTTCGCTGTTACTAAGATGCACACCTATATCATCACAGCCGTCATGATTGATATCCCCGATACACTGGATGGGTATGATCTCCGAATGATCATAATAGTCTGGATTGAGAATCATCTCATAATCCGCCACCAAATCAGGATTGGTACCTCCATAATAAAAAAGCAGGTTATAATGACTCCACGTATCCGGGAATCTTTCTATTTCCATCAGGTCTTCATAGCCGTCACCATTGATATCGCCTGCTGATGTTAAATGCCATCCAAGGCGATGGTCTTGAGATTGAGCTTCAAGTACGACATCCGGTATGGTATCCAAGACAACCCCGCCAAAATAGCCCAGAATCTTTGTGCGTGTATCTGGATTATTCCAATCTCGAGACTGTATCATAAACAAATCGTAATACCCATCACCATTGAAGTCCAAAGAAGCCAATTGCTGGCCAAGGTATGAATTACCATAATCTCCCACAAAGGTTTGCATGATTGCCATGTTATTTTGAGCAGCAATATCCGATGTAAAAACATGAAATCCGACAATTAAAATAAACACAACTGACAGCGTCTTCATATAATCTCCTGTCTATATTGACCTTACTTTCTTTGTTTATAGAGTGTACTTAAGCGAAATTAGTATATATAAAACCTCATCTTAAGAACCGGTTCTCTATAATCCTTGAACATCAATCAAGTTGAGTTCCAAATGTTGGGGTAAAATCCAACTCATTGTTTTTCAGGTTATTTGAGAGCATTTAGTGCCCCCCCCCTATCCAGACACTTTATATACTGTTTAGCGAACAGTTGCATCGTTTTCATTTTCTTCATTTTTGTCAATTAATATTTCTGTTGCATCCTAATGTATATCATGGAGTCTGCTTTAAAAAATCAAAAACGCTGGAAGTAATCCGGTAGCTTCTGTTTGTAGTTATGTGGGTGTTCATTAATCTTGGCTATATTTTTGGTAGTGTTTGCTATTTAAGTCTGGAGTGGTTGCGGCTTAGCTAATCCATAACAATAGAGTTATCACTTTTAGCAGTTAGGACTTCAGCGACACTAACAGCTAAGCCTAAATACCCTTGTGAAATTAACTGGAAAGTGTAGCTTCAGAAAGCTACGTTACAACAGCCAAGCAAAAAACCTGATTATTATTAAGTGATGCTGAAGTCCATTTCACCGTAAAGACATAGGTAAGTAATTGATTATCAAAGGTGAAATCGACTCCAGACTTACTGGTAAGTTACGGGAAACCCCATAACTTTTTCGCAGTAATGGAATAATTATTGCTAAATTAAAAACAAGGGCATTTTGTGCCCTGGAGGTAACGATGAAAAAGTATTCCTTATTTTTGCTTGTTATTCTGCTTTGGGTTCTCTGCTTAAGTGCCCAGGAAGTGGCATTGCGCCAAGCTGATGATCTGCGTTTGGAGCGTTTTCACTTTCGCACTGTGGATAATTGTGAGATTATATTCTGGTCAAATATTACTACCGGAGACCGGAATATTTACTGCCAGAAGTTCAATTCCTTCGGACAATCCGTTTGGGCTGAAGATTTGGCTATAATATCTCACACCGGCGATCAAAACCTTTTAGCCGTGGTTCCAAGCTCCGATAATAACTTCATCATCCTGTGGGAAGAATACGAAATTGACAATCCCCTGGAATATCGGATACAGAAAGTGACCACAAATGGTCAGCGTCTCTGGCTGGAAAATGGCGTGCTGATCAATTATGAAAGCTTGAATTACTCTTTTGTCTTCCTGGTTCCCAATAATATCGGTGGAGCTTTTGTGATATATAAGAACATTTTCTCGGATACCCTTTGGGGGCAGAACGTAGATTCCTTTGGCAATAGATTGTGGCTTATGGAAGGCTTACCGCTTTACACCCTTGATACTTATTTTAGTGTACAAAATGCTGTAAGTGATGGCGAAGGCGGAATGATTGTTAATCTTACCATTAGCCAAGCCGGAAACCAAACCAGCAATTTGGTTAGGGTTTCCTCTACCGGAACTATATTGGGGAACAATCCCCTACTCGCTCCAGCAGCTTTTGCCGGAAGTCGTTACGAGATAATGCCTTGCAATAATGGGCAGTTCATTCTATGGCATAGTGAAAGCGAAGGAATTCCTTTTCTCAGATTGTTAAAGATAGATAATTTGGGCAATTTGCTTACCCCTCAAACGGTGGATTATACCTTTGGGGATGATGATTACATGGCGATAAGAAAGCTGGAAGCTACTCCCTCCGGAGGGATAGTTGTCGGTTGGTTAGGGGGAAATTGGGACCAGGATCCCATGCTTAAGGTTCAGAGATTAGACGCTAATTTTGCTCCAATGTGGCTTCAGAATGGGATAGATGTAAGCTCCGGGGATTTTAACGGGTTTAGCCTTTCCCTGGAGGTTCACATCAATGGCAACACCTGGATAAGCTGGAGCCAAAATACCACTATGCCTGTATGCAAGGCACAATTGCTAAATCCTGCGGGAGATGCAGTTTGGGAAACCGGTGGGAAAACCCTTTCCACCTCCTATGGAAATCCGGTATGTTTTGCCTTTGCAGATCGTGGACTATTTATTTGGGATACATATTACCAGGCTGTGGCAAGCATTCGGGCTCAGGTAATCGGCACAAATGGAGCCACTTATCTACCCCCTGCAGGGCTTCCTTTGGTGGAACGCCTAAACGGACAGGCTTACCTTGGCGAATGTATCGCCCTTAATGATAAATTTATCAGTCTGTGGATAGATTATAGAAAGGGAAGCAAGATATACTATCAAATCAGCAATCAAAACCTGGAGCAATTGCTGGATTTGGATGGAACTGCCCTGAATCCCACCGAAATGGGTGAAGAATACCTGATATCTGCCAAGAAAGCTCCGGACGGAACCCTGGCTCTGCTATATGAAATTTCGGGATATGATGAAGAAAACTATATAACTTACGCTTACCTGCAGAAGATAGATGCAGATGGCAATTGCCTGTTTCCTGGTGGAGGAATTATATTATCCTCCACCAGTTCGTACAATAATAAAATCTATATGGGGTTTTCCGGCGAAGATATCTATCTGGGCTGGATGGGATATACACAGCCAAATATGCTGCAGATTATGGGGCAAAGAATTGTGGGCAACCAAAAAATGTGGGGAGAACATGGAAGAGAGATCGCTTCATTTTCGCAGACATTCAGTGTAGACCTGGTAAGCGTTCAAGGCTCTTACTACCAATGGACTGTGGAAAATGCTGCGCATGATAGAACGGATTGCAAGGTTTTACTGGTGGATGCAAATGGTGATCCCGCAATCGGTTGGAACGCTACAGGTATAAACATTGTGGAAAATGTCAGTTCCCTGGAACAGGAATTTATCAGCTCTGGAACTGTGGAAAACGATCTTGTGGCATTTATTGGGCTTACAAAATACGATTATCACCCTATCCATGCACAAAAGATTGGCAGTAGCGGAACAAGATTGTGGCAGGAAAGCGGAGTTGAAGTGGATTCCGGAGCTAATTATCCCTATATTACAGATGTGGATTATGGTGCCGAAACCGCCTTTGTAACCATCAATCAAGTTAATGATTCCGGCAATATCAGAATTCAGAAGCTCTCGGAAGCAGGAGAGATATTGTTTCCCATTGGTGGAAGTGTGGTTGCCTCGGAGCTTAATTATTGCTACGATGCCAGGCTGGAGAAGTACTCTGATGGCTCCTATATATGTGCCTTTAGCCAAAATGATGGTGCCTGGATACAAAATCGGGATGCTTTTTACAGACAGATAACCCCTGTGGGAATCCCCTTGGGAAGCCAACCCTTAGTTCTGTGTGACGAACGCTATGCCCAGGAATATCCCCGGATTGCAGTGCTGGGAAACAAAGCTATGCTGGCATGGAACGACCAACGTGCCGGAATTATGAATAGCGAAACCGCCTTTAGCGGAATCTGGGCAAAAACTATTAACAGTGGTTATGTTTCCCTCGAAGATCCCTGTGAAACCCCTTCGGTACTGCCTGTTTTGGAAGCAAACTATCCCAATCCCTTCAATCCCTCCACGATGATAGCCTTTGCTTTACCGGAAGCAGGAAATCCCCTGCTCGCAATATATAACCTGAAAGGGCAATTGGTGAAAACCCTTGTACGCAATAAGGATTTTGCGGCTGGTAAACACCAGGTTATCTGGAACGGAACTGATAATAATGGCAATAAGGTTAGCAGCGGTGTTTATTTCTGCCGTTTAACCTTCAATAAGGATAGTGTAACCCGTAAAATGGTAATGGCAAAATAGCATCATAGTATTGCCAATCCACAGGGGTGTCAGTTTATAGGGGTGTCAATCTCCTGATTGACACAGGCAGCGAAGCTGCCTTCTAACTGTTTATCCTGATTAAGATCAAAGGATTACGGATCAAGTCCGGAATGACAAGCGTGTTCTCTTCTCTTACACAGTAACCAAGTCTGGAATTGCATTTCCAGCATGCAATAATCTTGCAATCCCAAAACAGTCCGGAAAAACGAAACAGCCCAGATTAACTGCTTATCTGATATGCGTTTGAATAATGGAAACCACTTCTCCGCTATCCAGCAAATCCTGCAAAGCCTTGTTTATCTTGCTGTTTAGTTCTGCATTTTTGGGCATGGCAATGGCATAATTTTCGTTGGTTTCTATCTTATTCACAACCACAATTGGTTTTAGCTGGGAATATCCTTGTGCAGCACTGTCGTCCATTATCACAAAATCAATATCTCCCTTAATCAAATCTGTAATAGCTTCGATATTCGAGGGATATTCTTTCAGGTTTTCGCGTAGTAACAGCTTTTTATCCACAAAGTTTTCGATTAGATACTTCTGACCGGTTGTCCCGCTTTGCGAGCCAACCTTATACTTGCCGATATTAGCCAGATCATCCAGCTTCAGCTTGCTTTCCTGCGAGGCAACAATCACCTGATTTGCCAGATAATAGGGGGCGGAAAAATCCACCAGAGCTTTTCGTTCATCGTTTATGGATATGGCAGAAAGAGCCATGTCTATCTTATTGGAGCCCAAAGAAGGAAGCAAGGTGTCAAAATCCATATCGACAAATTTGATTTCCATCTCCAGCTTTTCGGCTATTTTGCGGGCAATATCTATATCCACGCCCACAAATGTATCTCCCTGCATGGATTCGAAAGGAGGATATTCTGCATTTGTGCCTACCCGCAGAACATTGGTTCCCTTTTTGCCACAACCGCTTATGCCAATTAGCAGCAATACTATTAAGATGCTGCTTACCATTAGTTTTATACTTGTTTTCATGTTTACCTCGATGATTTTTGTCTTAATATCAGTACGCTATTTTTATACGCTATAGTCTGTCAAGCAAGAAATCTGTCCCTGCTCAAGTGGTACTTTCCCTCGCTCCAAACTGCTTAATCGGCAGAGCAGAAAGTATGTAAAAGTTGTTACTTATTTTGGAAGATGTATTTGCCTTTGATTCCGGTTTTCATTTCCATGTTTTGCAATTTACTGTCTGCGTTGAAATTGGCTTTCATGTATTCGCCAATAGCACTATTTACAAAGTAATCCCTTTTTTCGGTGGCATCCTGTTGATACAGATAGTTTACCGTGCCTTCTGCGGTGAATTGCCGTATCTGATCATCCTCAAACTCCATAGAGATCAGATCTGCGGTAACAGAATTTTTCTTTTCTCCCAGCTTCTCTTCCGCAAAATATACCAGGCAGGAATCTATCAGTTCGGCTTTGTTGAGCTTCTTTTCTGTAAAAAAGAGATGAAATTCTCTGGCTTTGGCATCGGCATATTCCGAATTGAACCGTGGTTCTCCGGTGAATACCGCTTTTTCATCCTTCATAAAGTAAATCAGGAAATCGCTATTGGCATTGTAATCGCGGCTGTCAACTTTTACATTGAAGGTGGCAATCAGCTTGCGTTCCTTATCAAAGAATTCCATTTTATCCGCTGCAATGTTAAGTGTGTCTGCAATTCCGGCACTAAGAACGGGCTCTTCCAGCAACATGGCATAGCCGGCAGTTCTATCCCATTGGGCATATCCACTGCGGGCATAAGCGTTTTCTGCCTTGTCAAAAGACACCACACGGCTCCAACAGGTTAACACATTCCTGGCTTTATCGTAGCTGGCATAATCGCTTTTCATCCAACGATATGCCCCTTTTTTGTTGCTATGCGTAGCGGTAACCCGTCCTCCCAGATTCATCAGCTCTGGAATGCGGTAATAAGCAAGGGTATCAGCAGTTAAGATAAGGCTATCGTTATTTACCACTACATTGCCGGATAAGCGGGCAATTTTCTTTACATCCAGAATAAGGGCACGGGAACTGCGGAATTCTGTATCGCCATAAAAAAAATGCACATTGCCGGTAAGCTCTAATGCTTGTTCGGTGGCTTCCTTGCTAAGGAAAAGCTTGTCTGCATGGATCAGCTTGAATTTCTCTGTTTTAGCTTTAGCATAGCAAATTCCATTTAGCAACATTATTGCCAAAACAAGGCAGAATAAGCAGATTTTGGAGTGCTTTGCAGGAAGATTGCGTAAGCTTACCAATCGATATCCTTTTGGTTTATAATGCCTTCGGCGGAAATATTATCCATCAGCACAAGGCTAAGCTTGGAATTTGTTCTTAGGTTATCACCCCGCAGCACACTGCCATCACGGGTTAACGTTACTTTTTCAGGAGCGGTAATTTCGTCCACACCTCTATCCCAGGTGAGCCTGCTTGTAGCTAAAGTGCCATTGGGAGAAGTCATTTTGGTATTACCATTGGCAAAAACCAGGTTTCTGGCATCATCCACAATGGTGGTATCTGCTTTGATGGTAGAATTTATCTTACCATTTTTATCGTAGGTTGTAAGGGTAACGCTGTAGCCATGCATCAGGCGTCTATCGTGAAAACGCTCTATTTTTTTTGCCTGAATAGTGTATTCGAATTCTGTATCTTTAAATTGAGTAAGATTTACATCATAACTAATTTCATCGGGTACCCCGCGCTCCAGAACTCCCTTGGAATTTTGGAGGGTTGCTTTTTGACAAGCACATAGGGTGAATAGCAGGATAACTATGCTAACAAATGGTTTCAAGATATTGCATCACCGCTCTTTCGAGCAAGCCCTTACGCATTAAAACATAATTAATCAGGTCCCGAACAGCTCCATGTCCTCCATCCCGGGGACTAATCCAATCCACTACCTTTATCACATCGGGTTGTGCATCGGCAGGAGCAGCAGAAAAAGCTACTTTGCGCATCACAGGAACGTCGTTCCAATCATCACCCATATAGCAAACATTCTTAGGCTCCAGATTAAGCTTCACAAGCAGTTCGTTCATGCATTTAAGTTTGTTTTCCACTCCCTGGTAAAGGTGTTCTATATGCAGGTCTTTACAGCGTCTGGAAAGTGCAGCAGAAGTTCTGCCGGTAATAACGCCTACCTGTACATCTGTGTAACGCAGCAGATTGAAGCCCATGCCATCGTGACCATGAAAATGTTTCAATTCCAGATCTTCTTCTCCGTAGATAATCCGGCAATCGGTTAACACTCCATCACAATCGAAAAGCAGCAGCCTGATATCACTCCAGGCAACCGGGCGTTTATTGGGTTTTAGCAAGCACGATTTGTCCATAACCTATTCTCCTATTACATCATAGATGCGTATTG
>JAQVMI010000069.1 GCA_028703735.1 Candidatus Cloacimonadota bacterium
ATAAGCAAATTAAATATGCCAAGCCACCGGTTTGCGTTTTCGAAGAAAATGCACTGGAAAACTATCTGATCCGCGATCTTTTTGGAGAGCATGTGGTTAGGCTGGTGATAGATGATAAAGCCTTTGCCAAAAGCATTATCTCGCAATTAGAAGAAATATCTCCCGATCTTATAGAAAACGTGGAGATTTATAAAGAGGATTCTCCCATCTTCGATGCTTGGGCAATCGAAAAGAAGATAGAGACCACTTTGCACAGCCGCATCTATTTACCCAGCGGGGGAAATATCAAAGTGGAGCAAACCGAAGCACTGGTGGCAATAGACATTAATACCGGAAGCTTCACAGGGAAAACTCACTACGATGAAACTGTGCGAAAAACAAATCTGGAAGCTGCTGCAGAGGCAGCAAGACAGATAAGACTGCGTGATCTTTCCGGGGTTATCGTGATAGATTTCATCGATATGGTGGATGAAAAACACAAGAGCGAAGTGCTGGAAATGCTGAAAAAAGGGTTGCGACGCGATAGAGCTAAGAATAAGGTGTATTCCTTTACAGAGCTTGGCTTGGTGGAAGTAACCCGTAAGCGGATGCGTAGCACTTTAATTGCCAATTTCTCTGATCCCTGTCCCTTTTGTAATGGAAGCGGAAGAGTGATTAGCAAGGATGCGGTAACCATGCGTATTTACCGTTGGCTGGGACGCAGCGATTATTTTATTAAGGATAAAACCTTGCGCATAGTGGTAAATCCCGATCTTTTAAGCCATATAAATCAGCATAATGAAGATTTTGTAACATACCGCGATCAGATTGAATTTGCAGCCGATCCCAATATTCGTATTGATCAGTTCCGGGTTTTTCGTTTGCCTGGCATGGAAGATATCACCGGCAAATTTGCCTAAAACACAAGTAATTTAGTTGGAGTTCAAAGCACTTCTTCAATCAACATACATAACAGTAAGTTACGTAGAGCTTTGGACTTCAACATTTGATATAGCATTGAAGTCCAAGAGCCCATATCTCACGGAATAAATAATATTCTTAGATCGGGCTCTTGAACTCCAATTGCGAAGCTCTTATTCTTATTACCTAAGGCTTTGAATGTTCTCTTTGGCTACAGGAACTGCATTATACAGGAATTCGTTTGTGGAGCAGGGGAAGTTTTCGCATTCGGCACAGCTATCAAAGCCTTTTTCCACCACACAAGCACGGATGGGAAACTTGCCACACCAACCGAAATGAGCTCCTTCACTCATGCAACCATCGCAAGCAATATCCGAGGCAGATAAATCCGCATTATAATTCTTTGCCCATCGTTCTGCAATGTCCTTCTTCTTGTCATTATCTCCTGCTTGATGCGCTACAAAGCATTCGCAGGTGTTGCAATCCAAGCCACAGGCAGATTTGAATTTTGTCATGATAACTCCTTTATCTTGTTTCCCGTATATTCCACCGAAAAAATAAGCAGATTCCGCAGATTTGCAGTATATCTTTGCTGCTTCCTATGTATAAAATCTACAATCTAAACTCACTCTTATCTTTAATCTCTCTTATCAAAAACTCTCTTTTTTCTCTTTAACTCTTTTACTCTTTGTAAATCCAATCTCTGTCTAACCCTCTTAAAAACCCTCTCTTTTCTCTTTTACTCTTTGTTGATTAAATCTTTTAACTCATTTACTCTTTGTAAATCGATACCCCATAAAACTCATAAGTTTTTACCATCTCCAGCCAACGCATCCAGTGACCTTTGTGAATACATCTGTTTTTTCTCTTTTTTGTCCCTGGGTTCATTTTCCAAGCGTGGCAGGATGCCGAAATTAGCATTCATAGGCTGAAACTTAGTCCCCTTAGAGTAGCAAAGGTGTCGCCAAAGCTGACCCATGATTGTGCTTTCCGGCAGCAGGGGTAAATCTCCAATTATGCTTCTGGCAACCATTAGTCCACTGGCAATGCACTCCACATAGCCTTCCACACCGGCAAGCTGTCCTGCCAGGCTTATATGTGGCAGCTTCTGGAAACTGAAATCCGGGTTTAACAGAGCCGGAGAATTAAGATAGGCATTGCGGTGAATGGAGCCAAAACGTAGGAATTCTGCCGTATTCAAGCCTGGAATCATCTGAAAAATAGCTTTTTGAGCCGAATATCGCAGCATTGTTTGGCAACCAACCAAATTGTAGGCAGTGCCATCCTTGTTTTCTGCTCTAAGCTGCAACACTGCATAGGGCTTTTTCCCCTCGGGAGTTTCCAGTCCCATAGGTTTCATAACTCCATGCCGCAGAGTATCTTTTCCGCGCCGGGCAAGTTCTTCTATGGGCATGCAGTTTTCGTAATAGGTGAATTTTATTCCGGCAAAAAAATCGTTTTCGAATTCGTGAGCTTCGTGTTGTTCACCCTGGAGCAAGGCATCCACAAAGCTGAGGTATTCATCCTTTGTAAAAGCACAATTCAGGTAATCTGCATCACCCTTGTCATAGCGGTCTTTTTTGTAAACCCTGCTAAAATCTATACTATCGGCATCTATGATGGGAGCTATGGCATCAAAAAAATAGAGGTGCTGCTCACCCAAAGCTTGGCTAAGGCTTTTCATCATGGCATCGGAGGTAAGTGGACCTGTGGCTAATATGGCAGTAGTAGAGGGTAGCTCGGTTAATTCTTGGCGAATCACCCTGATATTGGGGTTCTGAGATATTGCCTCTTCCACCTTTTTGGAAAAAAGCTGCCTATCCACTGCCAAAGCATGTCCTGCCGGAACAGCACTGCTTTGGGCAAGCTTCAGCAGGTGCCCCCCCAATGCGTTTATTTCGGCTTTCAATAATCCTGAGGCTGTATCCAAACGTGTGGATTTTAAAGAGTTACTGCACACAAGCTCTGCCAATAGCTCTGTGCTATGTGCAGGAGTTTGAACATAGGGGCGCATCTCGTAAAGCGTAACCTGCCAATCTGATTCTGCCAGGCACAATGCTGCTTCACATCCTGCTAAACCACCACCGATAATGATAATATCTTTCTTCATAAGGTAAACTAAAACTGAGATGCCAGAATTGCGTCAAGTGATTTCGCTGATAATATCTATACTCACTCCATTATTTGCAAGCTTATTGACAGGAAAGCCACAGTTCAGAAATTGACCTCTACTATAAGGAGAAACAGATTGCGCTTAAGAAACTTGAGCCCCATGGAAAAGCAGAGTACCATTTTGCTGCTGATTGCAGCAATATTCAATGGGGCGGTTCAGAGTCTGGGTCAAACGCAGGATATTATTGCCCGCAAAGCTTTGCATGCTCAGGATTGGCAATTGATGCTGATGACGATGATCTGGCCAATATCCAATTTTCTTAGCATCTGGTGGGGCAGAATCTTCGAGCAATCTTGTCACAAATCCCGCTATTTTCTTTTAGCTGGAATCGTGGGACGGCTTAGCTTGGTATATGCTATCTGGATAACCACGATGAACGAATACATGGTGTTATTGGCATTGGTGTTTTCGGCAAATTCACTGCTAATTCCTGCGCAGAACAGCATTTATCAAAAGAACATCTGTGTTAGCCGGCGTGCCAAAGTATTCGGCTATACCATCAGTTTGGGGATGATTGTTTCCATTGCTTTCACCTTTGTGGCTGGCAGATTGTTGGATGTGCAGGAGCAGAGCTTTCGCTGGATATTGGTTGCCACAGGTGTTTGCGGCTTCATCAGTTCTGCGGTGCTTTCTATGATACGCATCCAGGATCCTCTGGTGCAAACAGATTGCAAACCGATTGCCTGGTATAGACAGCTTCATGATCCCGTGAGAAGAACCTTGGCACTGTTAAAAGAGAATAAGCAATTTGCCAAGTTCGAGCGCAGTTTTTCTATATATGGCATGGGTTTCATCATGATGCAGCCTATTATTCCCATTTATTTGGTAGATAAGTTACAGCTAAGCTACACTTCTAATTTTCTTGCCAAGGGTGTGCTTTCGCAGGTTGGCTTGCTGTTGCTATCTCCCATGATCGGCAAGTTTCACGATCGCATGCATCCCTTCAAGTTCATCAGCCGCAGTTTTGCGCTACTAATGGTATTCCCTTTGCTTTTCGTGGTATCATCACTATGGGCTGGAGAAAGCATTATTCCGGTGATAATAGTGTTTGTGGCTTACTTTATTTTTGGAGTGGCTATGACGGCTGTAAACGTTTCCTGGAACATGAGCTCCATCTATTTTGCCGGAAAGGACGATGCCAGCATGTATCAGAGTGTGCATGTTACCATGACAGGTATCAGGGGTTTAATTGCCCCAATGTTAGGCTATGCGCTGTTAAAGATTTTTAATATCACCGCGGTGTTTATAGTAGCTGCTGGATTTTTGGGCTGGGCTGCTTTGATAAGCTATAGGGATTTTAAGCAGATAGACCAAGGGATAGGCAAATAGATTATAGAGGGTTCTTTCATGAGGAGTGGGCTCTATGGACATATCTGTACTTTCTTTGTCTTTCCGTTTGTAACATAGGATTGAATCCTGTTGTAAGGTTGGGTTTGTAACCCACCTCAAATTCCGCCGGTTGCAAACCGGCTTGTACAACAGTTTAAAAAGCTATGTTACGATCGTATCCAGCATAGCAGGAGTCATTCAGTCCCAAAAGCATTTCAAAACGCCCTATATTTTCGCCGGACTGAAGGACTCATGCATTCGGTACAGCTTGCTATGTTGGTTTCCGCATTAGTCCTTGCCACCAAACATTTCAGAGACAGTCCCAAAGTTAATAATGGTGGCAATGACTCCTGCTCGCATGGGTTTGTAACCCAACTCAAATTCCGCCGGTTACATACCGGCTTGTACAACAGCTTAAAAAAAGCTATGTTACGACCCCTTCCAGCATAGCAAAAAGAGGGACGGTATAAACAAGAATATCTCTCGTCCATACCGTCCGTATGACCACTTATGTTTATATAGTTTAGGGATAAATCAGGCTACAAGGCTCTGAAACCTTCACCCAATATGCCTTTCCGGGTTGCAATTGGCTAAGGGTTCCTCCGCTACCGGCTATCCAGGCATTATTGGTATCACGCACTTCCTGCACATGAGAATAAATATTGGCTAAAGCTGTGCTGATGGACATTGTGGTATCCGGAAGGTAAGAAACAAGATTCCACCCTGCTTGAAGTGATTGAGGATTAGCAGCGCAGCTAAGAAGCTGTCCCTGCACATTTAGCGTGGCAGAGCTGGTGTTATTCACCCAATATCCTTTGGCAGATTCCAAAGAACCAAGAGTATTAAAATAGCTCTCCATACCTGGAGAATATGTTTTATAATTATTCTTGATCTGCTGCAAATTGTTGCCAAACACGCTGGTGAAATCGTTACTTCCCAGATCAATGTTAAAGCTTAGTAAATTCCAGCCAGGTTGCAGGCTGATATTCTGTGTGTGAGCTATTTCACCCAAGGTTATATCCAGAGGAGTTTTGGTATCTGCATTCACAACCACTCCGCTAACTATTTTATCCGGATATCCGCTTGCCGAAATGGTTAGAGAATAGGTTCCCGGATTCAGGTAGCGGTAAAAATCACCCTTGGCTGGATCGGTGATAACGGTGGAATAGGTATCATCATGCCCTGCTATGCTAATTGTAGCCTGCAAGGGATTGCCATAAGGATCGTGAACTATGCCATGTATGCCGTATAAGGATTCTTCCAGATACGAAAGCATGGCATCGTAATTGGCATTCCAATAGCCAGGTAAGGTAGAAGCTGCGGGCAGTTTGACGGAACTTATTTCTATGGTGACTTCGCGACCATGATTAAACATGTTTACCCAATCCTGCCTGCCACCATCAATTACATACCATTCTGCACCATTTGTGATGCCATTGGAGGATAATCCGGTAAAATAGCCGGCAGTTCCATTGGCTATGGCACTATTGGCATAAGATAGGCTGCTGGAGATATACCAGGCATCGTCTGGATGAAGAGAGTAAGTGTAATCCCAAGGATAGTTTACTACTTCTTCGCCACCATGGAAATTGGCACCAAACACAAAGTGATGACTTTGCATGAAGTTCATCATGTTTGTAGTTTCTATCTGGCGTGGTTGACCGCTTGGCTGTCCACCACCCAAAACAGGGAAGTTTCGGTTAAGATCATAGCCATTTCCATTCGCACGGCGAGCACTGCTAACAGAGGAGTTTCCTCCATAATAAGTGCCATCCGGGTTTGTGTTTGGGCTAATCCAAAGCTCCATGTTGTTCACGATATTGGTGATGCGGGGATCGGTTCCATAGCTGCTAAGCAAGGTGTCGATAAGGCGAAGCGAAAGGACAAAGCCAACAGCTTCATCACCATGCATGGTGCTGCTGTACATTACTTCCGGTTCGGCTTCATGAGTGCTTACGTTATCCGAGATCTTGGCAAACAGCACCTTACGTCCGTTTACTGTGGTGCCTGTATCCACTATTTGGCAAAGGTTTGGATAGTTTGTGGCAAAGGCATTCATGGTAGCCACATAAGCTTCATAAGTGGGGTATGAATCCCACAGGCGGGTTTGCTGCACAGAAGTACTCATCACAGGGGCAAAAAGGCTGGAAGGAGCAGGAAGGAGCCGGGTTTTGTAGCCCAGCTCCTGAAATGCTTTCCATTCTTCATCATTGGCATAGGCATATACCCAATTGCCCTTGATTTTATCTATGGAGATTACCTTGCTAATGTTTTTCAATTCGGCTTTGTTAAGCAGTTCGAACTGAAAGTAATACTGGTTCCATTCCCTGGCACCTAAGCCAAGAGCTAAGGTTATCAGTAGGGCTATAAACAGGTATTTCTTCATTTTGTTCCTTTGGCAGGATTAGTCTGTTCGGCTACCACCTTGTAAAACATTTTGGTGTTGCCGCTATTGATGTCCCAATATAAAGCACTGGTAGAGCCTGCCAGGGTGTAGGTTCCATAAGGTTCGCTACAGGAATACACCTTGTAGTTATTTGCATTGCTTACTGCATTCCAACTGATACGTGCACCAGATATGGTGCTAATCATTTGCACGGTTGGAGCTGCAATTACTGCTTCCAAGGTTCCGTTTAGTGGCACAGGTTCCGTTTCGCCATATACTGCACCGGTTACCATGGGCATTTCTTCTGGAACAGGATAAATTGCATCAGCGGAATGGGAATAGATTTTGAAGTTTACTGTTTCGCCCGAGGTGGCAAGGTTCACCACCAAAGTAGTGTATGCCACTGAACGGCGGATTAACACAATTTCGCCTGTACCGCGGCATTCGTTACCCACAAAAGCAGCAACAATATCATTAAGCTGCGCAGGAATACCATCAATTGTAACTACGGCATACACTGTAGCTGGATTGGTGGGGTATTCCACTGGCTCCCATTCTGGAATATTAGTAGGTGTAACTATGATATCCACACTGGCGTGGTCATAAAGCTCACCATCGAAAACTGTGAAAGTAATGGTCTCTGTTCCAACCCAATTTTGAGCTGCACCAAAGGTTACAGAATTTCCACTTATATCAACAGTTACATTGCTGTTTCCTGTAACAGATAGAATTAGGTTATCTCCATCAGGATCGCTGATGTAAGAGCTAAAGCTCTGGATAAGGCTTCCATTCTTTTCGAAGGTGAAGCTGGCAGGAAGGGTAATTTGAGGGGGACGATTGCCAGCTGCTACTTCCATAAGAACCTGAACGGTTTCCAGAGGATTAGTGGGATCGTTAGAACTAATGGATAGCAGTGCTTCATACTCACCTGCTACCATGCCAACAGCAGAGAAACTGCCGGTGATTGTTTGGTTTGCACCCGCAGCTATTGTGCCGGACAAGGGGGATGCGCTAATCCATGTAACTGGAGGAGCGTCTGCTTCAAGAGTAATGCTTCCATTCAGGGTGTGCGGTTCTGCGCCATAGTTGTCACCTGTAAGGGTGTAAGGAATGTTCATGGGTGAGTCATAACCTGCGGGAACACTTACACTCACTGTTGCTGTGGCAAAGTTTCCGTTTCCGTAGATAACTCCATATCCGTTGGCGGTTTCGCCAAACCAGGTGATGGTAACACCGGTGCCCGTTGTAACGTCGGGAACCATTTCTCCGCCGGTACCACCAACAAAGTTGGTTGCGCTGTTCACGGTTACGCCAGCGGGGAATTGGATTATAACATATTGCATCCAGTCAGAATCCGGGCTGGCATTAGTTGCGGTAAACGTCCAATTCTGGGTTGCGCCGGGAACGAACAGTT
>JAQVMI010000070.1 GCA_028703735.1 Candidatus Cloacimonadota bacterium
GACTTAAGCTTATTGCACCTCTCCAAAGTGATCCTATCTCTGCTATATTAGCTAATCTTTCGGAGCTTACCGCAAATCTAAACGAAGATAATAATAGCGATAAGGGTGCTATGTTCCGCTTTATGGTAAATCTTGCTGATACAGCAGAAAGAGCAAATGCAGGCATGGCTGAAACGCAGAAGGTGATTGCAGAAGTGGCGGTTTTAATGCGTAACCTAAATTCCGATCATAATCCTGATAGCGGTGTTTTACTACGGATGATGAATAACTTAGCCAATCTGGGAGACAGCCTGAACACCAGTATCGGTGAAGCTGATGCCATGTTCAAAAACCTGAACCGGAGCATAGTTAACTATGGTCAGCCAGATTCCTTGCTGATAAAACTTATAGATCCCAGCCAGGAGTTGCTGATTAAACCACTATCTCAAACTTTATACAGCCTGTCCTCTGCCACAGCAGAATTGGGCGGGATTTTGGCTACAGTAAACAACCCTGAATTAAGGTTATTGCTAAATAACCTTAATGTTAGCTTGGTGAAAGCCAGCCAGACTATGGAAGCCTTGAACAACAACCCCCTGCTTCGCAAAGGGATAAGCCCGTCTTTGCAAAATAAAGCACCTGCTCAAAAACGCATGCATGAGGTGCCTCTTGCGCCATAGTGTAATTCTATTCTTGCTACTGCTTACAGCTTGTTCAGGAATAAAGCAGCCTGTGCAACCCAGTGCAAAACTGGAAGCTGATAATCAGCTAAATTTTGCCATGAATCTGGAAGACTATGGCGATTTTGAAGGTGCCAAACAAAGCTACCTGCTTGCCGCAGATATGTATAGCAGCTTTGCAGAACCACATGGGAGGCTTGCTTGCCACAGTGGCTTGGCAAGAACTGCCTGGATGGAAAGCGATAGCACTGCTTTTTATCTTCATAAGCATAAGATGGAGCTTTTGATAAATGAAACAGCTCCCCAACTAAGCTATTACCTGCTTATGCTGAATATTTTCAAATTGCAGCAAACAGGAGATTACTATACAATCTCAAATATTACTATACCCAGTCAGGATTTACCTGTAGCAGAAAAATTACAGCTTACCACAGCCAAACTTCAGGCAGAAAGCTACTTAAGAACGGCATCAAACAGCTCTGCCATAGCCCTTAAAAAATTGGCACAAAAATATCAGAAGCTTTTTAACAAGGGTAAGGAAGCCGATTATGAACCACTTAGTTCTGCCTGGTATGCCTTGGCTTATCACTACTATATCCAAAGAGACTATGCCACAGCAATAAAGTACCTGGATACAGTGTGCGATTGGGATTACCGTTATGGGAATTTTAGTGCATTGGGGCACGCCCTGTGGCTGAAGGGACAGGTATTGGCAGCTAACAACAACACAGGCGGAGCTTTAGCTTCGTTTCGAAGAGCCGAAAGTATCTTTAGCACTACCAGGGATAGCACATCTTTACAGGCTGTGCAATCTGAGATTAGCAAGTTAAAAGGAGGCAAACCATGAATCTAAAAGGTAAGAAAGCCTTGATTCTTGGATTGGCAAACAAGCACAGTATTGCCTATGCCATAGCTAAATCATTGGCAGAGGGTGGATCGGAGCTAATATTATCCTATGCATCTCCTGCTTTGGCAAAAAGAGTGTTGCCAATTGCAGACGAATTAGGGGTTGCCGATTGCATTCAATGCGATGTATCCAAAGATTACGATATTCAAAACCTCTTTCGTTTGGTAAAAGGTAAGTGGGATACCCTGGATTTTTTAGTTCATTCAGTGGCTTATGCTCCGGCAAATGAGCTTAATATACCCTTTCACAATACATCCCGTCACGGTTTTTTAACTGCTTTGGATATAAGTGTTTACTCCCTGATAGCCTGCTTAAGAGAAGCAGAAAAAATGATGCATGAAGGTAGCAGTGCTATTACCCTTAGCTATTATGGTGCCCAAAAAGTGGTGCCAAATTATGGCGTGATGGGTATAGCTAAAGCTGCTTTGGAAGCCAGTGTCCGCTATTTGGCACACAGCCTTGGCGAACAAGGTATCCGCATAAACGCCATCTCTGCAGGACCATTAAGAACCCTATCCTCTTCTGCAATTGGAGGCATTGCACAATTGCAACGCCGCATAGAAAAAACTGCACCTCTGGCTCGTAATATAGAGCCGGAAGATGTGGCAAAAACCGCCATGTACCTGCTATCAGATTTGGCATCGGGAGTAACCGGTGAGACCATCTTTGTGGATGCTGGTATAAACATCATGGCATACTAAAGAATGATATGAAAATTATAACTAATGTATCGCTACCCACCTTATCCGCAGCACTGAAGCGGGTAAACATCCTGTTCGATGAAAAGATCATCAAGGTTTCTGCCGACGAGATAATTACTGAAGAAGAGTATGAAACAATTGATGGCAAGGGTTTGGTAATCCTTCCCGGAGCTATAGATCCTCATACACATATCCTTGGGGATGATGCCTCTGCTGCAAATGATCTTTCCTCCATAAGCAAAGCTGCTTTGGAAGGCGGCTGGACTACTTTGGCAGAGCTTAGCTATCACACTGCAAGCCCTATCTTCAGCCCATCCGATCTGAACAAAAAGATAGCATTGCTAAACGATAAGGTGTGGACAAACATGGCTCTATGGGGTCATGTGGATATTTCGGATTATCCTTACCATGCCGAAGCTGCTCAGGAATTGTGGTCTAAGGGGATTGTGGGGATAGCCCTGGCTGCTCCATCACCCAATCCTGCAATTAGCGAGATAAGCTTCACCGAAATTATGGATCTATTTTTGGATATCTACGAAAGCGACACTGCTTTCGCCTTTCAGGGTTATGATCATGAAGCTTATCCCGAATACAGCTTTAGTAGCCAGATGGATGCCATAAAGAAGCTACTGCGCCGTATGCAGGAAAACCCCATTCACATTCCCCGGGTTTCGTCCTATGTAACCATGGAGTTTATTGGTGCGGTATCCAAACGTAGCGACATTTCTTTTGCAACCTGTATCAGCGATCTGATGCCATTTTTAAACCCCGAAATCTTTAAACCTGGAAATGCTTGTGATTTTTCCGAGTATTTCGATCTCTTATTCGAACTGATTCGCACCAACAAAATATACCTGTTATCCAATTGCGTAGCACCACCGAACAGGCAACCTGTCATTCCTGCGAAGGCAGGAATCCAGAACAATGGATTCCAGATCGAGTCTGGAATGACAAAAAATGCTTTTGGGGAAGTATTCTCCGGAAGCAATCCTCAAACCCTTGCCTATTCTTACTTGTGGGTGCTTTCCGAATTGTGGAAACAGCGCAAGGTACCTCTTGCCACCTGTATTAAAATGACCAGTGAGAATGCCGCTAAACGCATGGGAATATACCCGCAAAAGGGGAGCCTGGATCCAGGATGTGATGCAGATTTTGTGCTATACAATCCGGAGCTTACCAGCAGTTTTGTAAGCCCCGAAGGAACCAAATTCCAGCTAACTGGAGGTTTCACCGGTATCTATTTAGGCGGTGAATTAGTGGCAGGAACCGGTGTGGATACAATCCGCAAGGGATCATTCCTTGCCCGAAGCAGCAATCCCAAACGCAGACATAACCATCATACCTGGATATGATCTTCATGTCTATAGCCCCTATTATAATAAAAATATACAATAAAGGAAGATAAAACTGATGCACGAAACTCTTCTCTACCTTAAAGCGGCTCTGGATAAGCATCCGGAGCTGAAGTACAGCATCTCGGAAAGCTATTGGCAAACCGATTTTTACCGGTTTTTCCAAAGCCAAACAAATTATAACATCAGCAAGGACAACATCAATTTGTCCGCTGATCTTTACAAGGGCAAGAAGTCCTATAAATTCAGCATAGACGATCCGGACATCCCCCGAATTGATAAAGCCTTGTTGGATGCTTTATCGATAATTGACAGCCTTCCGGAAGATCCTGATTTTGTAGATCTGGAAACTGACACCACCTTAGCCGAAAAACGCGATATCGTTAATAACATCACTGCCATCCCTTTGGAGCAGAAAACCAGGATTTTAACGTCTTTGGCAGCTTCTGCCGCTAAACACGATTTCGAGCTGTTTGGCACCTTTATCTGCAATTACAGTTCCAGCAGATTAATCAACAGTAACAGACTGGATAAATTCAGCATCGTTTCTCCTATCTATCTGGAAATAAAAGCAGTGCACAAGCAAAGCCAGATAACCGTGATGGAAACCTTTGGTGGGGATGATTTCAGCTATTTCGAGCTGGAGGATTTCCGCAACAGATTAGTGCAGAAGATGCTTTTTTGCCAAAATGAAGTGGTGAATGTGGAAGCAGGACAGTATGATGTAATACTTGCACCTCGCTGTGTGGCAGAATTTGTGCAATATCTTAGCTATGGTATGAGTGCCAGAGCTTTGGATCAGCATAGCAGCTATTTCGATGGTAAAATAGACCAACAGGTGTTTCCGGAAAGCATCACCATTACTGATGATCCCACCGATGCCGAGATGATCCGCCGCGATTATGGCTCTTCAGGGCATATTTACCGTCCCTTAAAGCTGATAGACAAAGGTTATTTCCGCAGTTTCATCTGTGATAATTACTATCATCATAAAACCGGACTTCCCAAAAACGGCAACACAGCATCCTGCCTGAAAATTGAAACTGGCAATAAAAGCCTGGAAGAGCTGATTGGCAGTGTGAAAAGAGGTTTGTATGTTTCCAGTTTGCATTACATGAATTTTATCAATGCCAAGGAAACCAGCCTTACAGGTTTAACCCGTGATGGCACTTTTTTGATTGAAGATGGTAAAATTAGCAAGGTGGTGATGAATCTGCGTTTCACAGAAAAGATAGACCGAATTTTAAAAAGCATTGTCGCCCTGGAAAACCGCTCTTACACCATACCCTTCTCCGAAAACTACGAGAGTTTTGATGTGGAAACAGTGAAAGCACCTCATGCTTTGGTTAAAGACTTCAATATCACTTCCTCAACTAACACAATTTAGGATTACATGTTATGGAACAAAAGATAAAAAACATTGTTAGCAAATTGAGCACCTCCGATATCCAATTTGCCGACGTCCGCATTACGATTACAGATCACGAAGAAATTGGTTTTGAGAATGGCTACCTAAGAGCTTATAGCAGCTCGCAGGGTTCTCCCGCAGTTGGAATAAGAGTTCTAATGAATGGCTGCTGGGGTTTTGCGGGTTCCAAAGACCTCTCTGCCCCAAGTATAGACCGTTTAATTAAAACTGCGAAACAGAATGCCATTCAAGGTTCTGCATTTCTAAAGAATAAGGTTAGCTTTCCTGCCTTGCAACCTACCGTGGCAGAATTTCATCATCAGCCCAAAATTAACGCTTTTGCCATGCCTAAAGAAGAGAAGATGGACTACTTGCGCAATTTGGCAGAAGCCATTAAACCCGCTGGAAAAATAGTGCATTCCATTGTAGGTGGCGAATTTACGCGCCAGGAAAAATTCTATGCCAATTCCGAAGGCAGCTTTAGCCATACCTCATATTATAACACTTTACCCATCATGATGGTAGTAGCAGCAGATTCGGGACAAATCCAAAGCCGAACCTGGCCCGGACACATGAGCGCAGGAAGAGCAGGTTTTGAGCTGTTTTACGAACAAAAGTTTGCCGAAAATGCCGAGAGGATTATTAAAGAAGCCACAGACCTGCTAAGTGCACCCACAATTACCGAAGAAAAGGCAGATATCATAATTGGTAACGGACATCTTGCTTTGCAGTTGCACGAATCAGTTGGTCATGCTACAGAGGCAGATAGAATCTTTGGCATGGAAATATCTTATGCTGGCAAAACCTTTGTGAAGCCCGAAATGTTAGGCAAGTTCCAATACGGATCTCCAATTGTAAATATCTATTCCGATAGCACAGATCCAAAGGGTTTGGGTTTCCATCCCATGGATGATGAAGGTGTTCCCGGCAAGAAGATTGACATTATTAAGAACGGAATCCTGGTGGATCAACAAACTTCCCGCCATATAGCTCATTTATTGGGCTTGGAACCCTCCTCTAACATGAAGGGCTCTTATGCCGACGACTTCCCATTGGTTCGGATGACAAATTTATGCCTGGCACCAGGAAAAGGCAGCCTGGATGAACTTATTGCCTCCACAGAAAACGGGTATTTCTTAGATTTCACCAAAACCTGGAGCATAGATGATAACCGCAATAATTTCCAATTCACCACCGAAATTGGCTACAAGATAAAAGACGGGGTAATTGTGGGAATCGTGAAAGAACCTACTTACTTTGGAATAACCAAGGATTTCTGGAACGCCTGCGATGCCATTTGCGGAGAGGAAGAATGGGGCTATTACAGCACTTTCCACTGTGGCAAAGGCGAACCCGGGCAAATCATGCAGCTATCCCATGGTGTGGCACCCGCAAGATTCAAGAACATTAATGTTAGCGTGAAGATGTAAAGCAAATAGCCGATATTTAGTAGTGGGAATATTTGCCCCTCTTTAAGACTGGAGTCGATTTCACCTTTGATAAGATATATTTATCACTATCTCTCAGGTGAAATGGACTCCAGCGTTACAATATGCAATCTTTAAGTTTGTAGTCTGTTTCACCCTTGTTAAGATGATTTATTTTCATTATCTAAAGTTAAAGAGGCTCACTTTCCAAAAGAGTGGGTTCTATTGTCTGGGGTGTGGTAATTTTTGAAACAAGGATTTAAGGAGTTAAGGATTTGGAGGATTTATCAAAAGATAAACATCACTCTAAATGATCATTTAGGAATACTCAATAATGAAAATCCTGAAATCCTCTTAATCCTGAAATCCTTGTAAAATAATCTCTACTCGTTACGAAAGAGAACCGTTTTTTTTTGCTTGTCATTCCGGACTTGATCCGGAATCCATATTTTACCAGCATCAGAGGTGTGAAAGATTCCACATTGTATTTCAATACATCGTATTACAACCTCTGAAAACGTAAAATCTTAACTGGATTCCTACCTTCGAGACTGTGTGAAAACTCGCTTTGAGTCCCGTAGGGACGTCATTTCAGATAGCTATTGTGATTTTGTTATTGTTTATCTGAGTCCCGTGGGGACGACATATCAGATACGTACATCGTTCTGGTTTATGAACGTTAGTCATCCATATATGCCGTCCCTAAGGGACTCTGGTGGCGCGTTCGGGGTCGTAATGCTATCTGAAATGCCGTCCCTACGGGACTTATGGATATCATTCACCCCCTTTTCACACAGTCTCCTTAGCAGAATGACAAAAACCCCGCTCGTTATGAAAGTGATCCATAGTTATCAATTGCCGATGCTGTAAAATAACTTCACAGCATCGGCCATTTTTTTACAACAAAGCCTGAAGCGTTTCACATCCCTTTACATGAGGCAGCAAACCCGCTTCCACAGCCCGGGCAATACTTTGGCAAGGCAGATCACTATCGTAGATTTGCTGCCGGGTGATATTTGCCAAATCCACCTTGTAAATATGCTGTAAATTCCACATCAATTTTGCATACAGATTTGTCCACACCACAATCGGTTTATCCCGCATAGCCGGTAAACGGTTATAACCCTGCAAATACAGCGCAATATCCTGCCGAAATTCCAGGCTTGGGGTAATGCTATAGATGGCTTTTTGAACAGCAGAAAACTTGCGGTGCTTATCCTCTTCCACATAGCTTGCAGCTCTGCGCACAATGTAACGACCATACTTGGGACTGTAATAGATAACGCTATCATCCGCCTTTCCCGTATAGCCCATCAGTAGATTTTTGAATTTTACTTTCATTTTGTATCTCCTTCATAGTTCTATGGGGTGATAAATCCGCCCTTGGGGTGACAAAAATGGCGATTGATTTCCACGCTATCTTAACAGCATATAGTATCAATCCCTTAGCTTACTCTGCAGGATAAAATGTAACTGCAGGGTAGCTGCAACGATACTGGAAACAGGCTGTTGCCTGCAATCATGATAGTATGGCGTATGGGGCGTTAAACCAGAACCCAAAAGCTAATACCACGGTTAAGAATTATTTGTTTGACGGAAATACGGTAAAATCAATCTTGGGCAAAGAGATATGAATTTTAGCTTTCAAAATATCCTAAATTTAATCAATAAAACGAAATAGCGTGTTTTGAACATGTATAATAACGAACTGTCGTAATTTCACGGGGTTCTTTTAGTACT
>JAQVMI010000071.1 GCA_028703735.1 Candidatus Cloacimonadota bacterium
CCAAAATCTCCTTATCAAGTATGATATCATTAGCTTGATTATTAAGCTCTTCCATATACTGGTAAGCGTAAACTTCCGCATTGCTGTTTGACAATAGTGATTCCGAGGACAGGGGATTAGCGCTGCATACAATAAAGCTACCGGTTAGTGTAAGAATTAGTAAGGTGATTAATTTCTTCACAATGCAATTCTCCTGCTTCAAGATTTTAGGGGTATTGTTACAAACACAGTTGTGCCTTCATTTTCTTTACTTTTTAACCAAATGTTTCCACCATGAAGCTCGGCAATCCGTTTCGAAGTTGCCAGCCCCAATCCCAAACCACTGCTTCGGTATTCCACAGTTCCAGATTTATGAGCATAAATCTCATTTAGTTCATAGAATTTTCTAAACACATTCTTTAGCTGATAATCTGGCATGCCAATCCCATTATCCTGCACAAAGATTACTATACTTTCTTTTCCATCAATCTTTTCCTGTTGGAAAGCTGATCTTCTGGCTCCGATGGTTACGGTGCCATAATCATTGGTAAACCTGATGGCATTCAACACCAGGTTATAGATCATCAGATGCAATGCTTCCCAGTTAGCCTTAACTTTGGGGAGGTCTTTTTCTATCTCTGTTCTTATAAACATCTTCCTGTTTCGGGATAATATCTCCACCTCTTGTTGAATCAATTCCAATATTTCATTTAGGGGCAGATAAGATAGGGTAAGGCTTTTCTTCAGATTATAGCTATTCATGGTGGTGATATCATTAGAAGTAAGAATTAGCTTTTTAACCGAGTTTTCTATCTTGGTAATTATATCTTTTCGTTCTTCTTCATCCGCATAAAGGTTGCGCTTCAAGCGTGATACATAGCCTTGTAAGGTTGTAAGGGGAGTATTAAGCTCGTGTGATACAATCGCCATAAACTCATCCTTTAGCATCTCAAAAGCATTTAACTCACTGTTCTTTTTAAGCAAATTATCATAAAGCATGGCATTTTTTAAAGCTATGGTAATCTGCTCCATTAGCAGCTTTATTATCTCTTGATTCAGGTACATTTCCCTTCCATTATCATCCAGATTATCCAGATAGATATATCCGAATATTGCGTTCTCCACAATAATAGGGGCGCAGAAAATAGTGTGCAGAGCATAATCCTGAACACTTATCGCACTTTTGAACCTGTTATCCTCCACTGCATTAAAGGTAGATACCATTTCCAGGGTATTCTGGCTTAGGCTCAAGACGGTTTTGCTTACTCCCGAAATTGTAGGCAGTAATTGCTTTGCCTGATTCAATTGAACCCGATAAATATTGTTTCCATCCGAATCGCGTTTAATTAAAAACCCGCGCGAACTAAACGTGAAATCTATACATGCAGATACAATCTCATGCTCCAGATCAGCAATATCCACTATTCTCATCAATTCGTGAGTAATCTGCATCAGATGGTTCATTTTCTCTATTCTCTGGGTTATCTGTCCATAATCGTGTATTCTGATTATCAAAGCGGTAAGATGCTGTTTTACATTTCGCATTATGGACAATTCTTGCTTGGTGTATTCCATTTCGCCATTGTCGGTAAGAAGCAGAAAACCTATTCTTTTCGTGCCACTTTGCAGCGGGACAATCATTTCGTGAAGTCCGGAATTATCTAACAACACTAAACTATCCAGCTTGAAAGCTTTATCTATATAGGGGAGGATTTCTGCACTGATCAAGCCGTCCTTATCGGCATTATAGCTTTGAAAGCAGGTGTAATTCTGAATTCGCTCGGAATACTGCATTAGTTTGAACTGCCAGGGTGCCAATACCTGGCACAAGCCCTTTTCAATTAGGAATTTTATCCTTTCAAGATTGTTTACATTGGCAATGTTATACAGCATCTCATTCCACTTATGCCTAAGATCTTTGGCTCGGGAAGCGATGGGCAATAAATCGAAATTGCTAAGGTTAACGTCGTTTACCAGGTTCACCTGCAAAAAGTTCTGCCTGTCATCCATGCTTATATCTGTGGTGATAACATCCATATACTTGCAATAATCGGAATATACAACGTTGAACAATTGTTCCTGTTTAAGCTCCGAGAGGATTTGCAGCTTTATTTGGTATAGCTCTACGTTTAATTGATAATACTCATACTCACGCCAATTTTTGTGGCAGGTTTCAGCTCTTCGCAGAATGCCTCTTAAGGGTATCTCCTCCAATAGCAAATCCAGCTTCAAATCCAATACTTCCAGTTTACACTGCCAATACCTGTAACGGTTTTGCTTAATAATAGGAAGGGCAAGCTCCATTAGCTCTTTGGCTCTTTGAATATCCTGCATTCCGTAATAACAGCTAATTTGCAGAACGTAGAACACAGCTACAGCGTAATTGTTGTTTATCTCGCCTGCATGCCGCATGGCAAGCTTCAGTTCTTGCAGGGCAGTATCATAATCGCTTTCGGATAACGCTATCAGCGAAAGCACATTATGATGGAATTCTTCTTCATGTATATGTTTATAGTTTATCTGAACGTTCTTGGTAATCATTTTTTTCAGCTTCTTTGCGTTAGACATCTCATTCAGATAATAGAAGTATGTTTTTACCAGCGGTGTTATCTCTCTAATTCTGCCTTCAATCAATTCAGGTTCGTTTTCCTGAATAAACTTAAAGTAATGCCCAAAACCTTTAATCTTACTTTTAGCCAGGGCAAGATTTCGCTGAACAGATAGCAGATAAGTAGTGCTATTTTTAGATAGAACCAATTCCTTACATTCCAGCAGTTTTTCTTCTGCTGTAATGAAATCACCCATTTTTATCCTGGCTTCTCCCTGATTCAGTAATGCTAAGGCTTTGGTCAGGGTTAAGTTCAATTCATCCGCATAAGCATAGCCAATATCAGAGTAATGTTCTGCCAATATTGTGATTCCCTGCTTTAAATACAGATCGGAAATATTGTTGTAAATCAGCCCCAAATATCGCTTGATGTTATACCTTTTCCAAATACTTAGGGCAACATTCAGGTGTTCATCGGCTTCCTCGATATTCTTCTGATCGCTATAAAACACGCCTAAATCGTTATGCATTGCAGCTAAACGGATCATAACCCGCGTATCATGCTCCGGAGGCAGGTTTGCCAAAAAATCTTCAATCGTCTTTATGGCTCTATCCAGATCCTTGGAGCGGGCATAATACACAGCCAAACGGTCAACAAAGGCAATTTTGAATTCCAATGGCATATTCTGTGCCATGGCTTTGTCGATGTATTGCTTCATAATTGGCAAATCCAGCTTAGTGTAGATTTGAGTATAATAAAGCCAAACTAATAACTGCTGTCTGCCGGTTTGGGTTAAAGCTTCCGCTTTTTTGAAAAGCTCCAACGCCCCGGCGTTGTCTTCTGCCAGGAATTTTATTGTCCCCATAAGCAGGTATTTCTCGAATATTTCGGGGAAACATTTGTTAGCGGGTAAATCTACCTTTGTCCCAATGGTCTCTGTTGCTGTTAAAGCAGGATCAGGGTTGATTCCCTTTAGTACAAAATCCGCATTTTCGAAGTAACCGGTTATCTCGGTCTTTTCATGGAAGGCATATATATCGCTAATTATATCCTTCAAGGGAACTTCCACTTGGGCATGGAAATCCAATTTCAGAACATTTAGAATAGCATCGTAGGCTTGTTCTTGTTCATATTCTATATTTAGCAAATTGTATAGCTTCAGGTAGTAGTGTCTGGCTGCTAAAAGATCGTTGGCAAGATAGCTATTCTGAATTAAACCCCTACATGTAACTACATCCATTATCTCTTTATTGGAATAAAACTTAAGCACTCTTTTAGAAACAAGTACATGAGACTTTGCAGAGCTTTCATCATGCAGCCTTTGCTTTGCTTCCTCGAAAGAGAAATAGTAGTTTTTTCCTCTTTTGTTTAGTATCTCGTTGTAGGTGCTGTCATTTAGCAAGGAATACAATTCGGAATCGCTTATTTTTAGGATGTATAAAATCAAATCTCTGGTTAGCGGTGTTTGCACAGAGCTCAGTTTTTGCAAATGGCTATAATTTATGCTGGTTAAGTGGCTCATGCGCGAATAGATGGAATGAAGCAATCTGGCGGGAAGCTGATAATCCCCTAATTCTGGGGGGAACTTCACAGCGGTTTCGAAATAGATCTTTTTCCGCTGGGTAAGGTCTATCAGAATTTCTCTGATAAAATGCGGGTTTCCGGCAGAACGGGTAAATATCTCGTTTACAATGGCGGGAGGTGTCTCTGCCGAAAGCAATCTGTTCACATAAGCCTTGCTTTCATTCATGCTTAGATTTGGGATATTGATCATTACCGTGTGGTCAATCTGATTAGCTTTGTTAAAATCGTTGCAGGTAACAGCCACCATTATTCGATGCTTTATAATGTAGGGGGAGATGAAATTGATAAAATCTACCGTGTGTCTGTGAACATGCTGGAAGTTCCGGATTATAAAAATGATTGGGCGCAGTATCGATAAATCTATCAACAGGCTTTTTACGGAGTCAAAATCTATTTTTAACTCGTTGGGGGTTTGGCGCACGTCCTTAGCTTCTTTCTCGCCCGTAAACAGGTAACGCCTGAACTTTTCGGAGATAGATTTTAAGCTTGCATATTGTTCAATTTCATCGGGGGAGAGGGACTGGACGAATTCCTTGATCAAGGCAAAAAACGCTTCATGATCTGTGCGGGTGCACGAGTAATCAAAGATAAAGTATTGACCACTAAGCAAATGATACCTGAACAAGGACAGAATATTATCCTTTCCCAATCCATCGCCTCCAATTACAGAGATAATTTTACCATTGCTATTCTCCATAGCAGGTATAAAATCTAACAATTGATGCGAGTATTTCTCTCTGATTAAGTAGCTGTTAAACCTTAGTGTGTTAATCATCGACCACTCTGTAGAGAAGGTGTAATCTGCCTGTAAAATCCTGTTTATGTAGTTAATAATTTCTTCGGCGTTGTTAAATCTGTTATCGGGGTTACGTTCTAACAGCCGCAGGATAAAATTCTCCAGGGCAAGGGGGATATCTTTGTTCAATTCGCTGGGGAAATTGGGGATAAAATACTGCTGACTTCCTGTTATAAGTGCATTTATCTGATCTAAGCTAAAAGGAAAACTTCCGGTTGTAAGGCGGTAAAGCATAACTCCCAGAGCATAAAAATCGCTTGCCTTTGTAGCAGCTTTGCCCAGGTAAATCTCCGGGGCAAGATAGGGAAGGGTTCCTGCCACCAGGCGATTATCTTTTGTCTGGTCATTTTTGGAAAAGCCATAATCAATCAGTTTTAGAATTACAGTTTTACCTTCCATTCTATACAACACGTTTTCCAGCTTAAGATCTTTATGCAGAATATCTTGAGTGTGCAGTGCGTGTAAGGCATAACAGATCTGAACCACGATATCGTAGATTACGCTGCATTTAGATTTGTTAAAGCGGAAATTGTTCAGCGTTTTACCCTCGAAGAATTCGCTGATAAAATAAACATGATCTCCCACATGACCAAAATCTACCACATGGCTAAGGTTGGGGTGCTCAATTTTGGTGATATGATGCATTTCTTCTGCGCTAAAATGTGAATATAGCACTTCAGATGGCAAATATTGAAAAAGCTTCAAAGTAAACAGATTGTCAGTGCGTATATCACGAACCTTATATACATTAGCCCAGGTGCCGGAGCCCAAACTTTCCAATACTTCATAACGATGATCTATAAACATTGCTGCCTCACTAAACACAAATTATTAGGGCAAATTGCGGGATAAATATGTGGGGATAAGCTGTCCACTTTAACCAAACATACTATAAACATGCTTCCATCTTTTGTGAACCCAGAACCACTGCTCGGGGTATTTGCGGATTTGCGCTTCAACTCTCTGGTTTACCCCGGATAGGATAAACATAACGTTATCTTCGGTATCATCCAGCTCTTCGTGCAGAGTATAAGGTAAGAACTCAAACACTATTGTGTTATCCTTCAGCCTTCTGGCGAAACCGGGAACAATAGGCACCTTGTATCTTAAAGATAGCTTTGCCACACCTTTCCAATGTGAAGCAGGGTATCCCATAAAATCCATGATTAACCCGGATTTTCCCGCATTCTGATCCATCAGAATTGCTACCAGACGTCCTTCCTTTAATTGATGCACAATGTCTCTTAATCCGCGACGCATGTTTATTACTTTTACTCCGCTGCGTTCGCGGATGGAATTTGTATAGGCATCGAACAGCTTGTTACGCTGGGGTTTAGCAACCACGCTTAAGGGAATACCGGCTTTGGGAAGTATTCTGGCAGCTTCCCAATTTCCAAAATGAGCTGTTGCAAGTATGGCACCTCTTCCCAGGGACAGAGCTTCGGTAACATGCTCTTTTCCCTGGATGGCACACTTGCCAAACAATGCGTCATCACTGGTAAGATACTCGTCCATTACCGTAAGAGCCATTTCTCTATATAGGTTTTTGATAATTGAATTTACCTCTCCTGCACTCTTATCGGGGAATACTTTTTGCAATTGCTTTTTGGCAATATTCTTGCGAATACCCACACAGTAGCCTACACTCCAAAACAGGAATAATAAAAATGAGCGTGACAGAAAACGGGGTAACAAGCTGAAGCATGCTAACCAGATTCTGAAACTGAAATACTCTATTATATTTAAGACATTTTTATTAGCCACTTACTATTCCTTAGCGTGGGTTACATTTGCAACTCCAGCCGTTTCAGCAGGAGTCATTTCAGCAGGAGTCATTGTTGCCGCTGTCATTCCGGACTTGATCCGGAATCTAATTTTGGCAGCAAGGACTCATGCGGGTCGTATTGCTTTGGTTCGCATGAGTCCTTTGCACCGCTATAAACTTTGGATAACTCCAAGCCTGGGTTATGGTGCAAATGACTCCTGCTATCGCAGGAATTACAAATGCTCACGCAAGTGGACATCTTTTTCCAAATGCCTTAGGCTGACAAGAAATATATTATTCAGTTAGAGAATTGTTCCAGTTTTTTTAAGATTACGCTCTTGGATACAACGCCTACGGTAGAATCAATCAGATTGCCTTCCTTGAAGAACAGCAAGGTGGGAATACTCATCACTCCCAGTCTGGAAGCCAGTTCAGGGAAATCGTCAACATTCACTTTCCCGATAGATATATCGCTAAGTTCTTTGGCTAATTCTTCAATTACGGGTGCAAGTGTATTGCAGGGACCACACCAGGGTGCCCAAAAATCTACTATTACAAGTTTATCGGCAATAATATTTTCGAAGTTTTGGTCATTTAGCTCAATTAACATGATTTCGTCCTTATACAGATTCTTACCAAATAATTTAACCTAATCTTTGCCGAAAGCAAGCTACAATGTCTGTGCATAGGTCGCAAGTATGTAACCCCCAAGGTGATAGCCAATAACACCAGTATGGGGGACAAATTGAAGAACCTGGCACTTATTTACAACAGCGTTTCGTCCGGCTACAGGGATGAGCTTAGAACCTACGCAGGTTTGAACAGCGTAAATGTGCCAAACGACGCTCTGCCACCCAATGCCTTTGCCATCTTTGTGAAGATGTTCTATCTTTTCAGCAAGTTAGGAGAGGGGCATATAGACCTGGCAACCGTAACCTATGGTGATTTATCCACCCCTGGGCGAGGATATTGCCAGCATCGCTGTGGCAGTGGAGAATGGTTATCTGGCTTCTGTTGTGGGAGCGGATTTGCTTACTACAGAGATGTAGTGGGCAAGGTGGTGGTGTAGAGTAGCATTCCGATGCTACAGTGCTGGGCATTTGGGTACTGGAGTCTCGTAGCTTCAGAATGCTACGTTACGGTGAGATAGCCAGATGGTGTTGTCTCGTAGCTTCGGAAAGCTACGCTACGGTTAGGTAGCCGGATGGTGTTGTAGAGTAGCATTCCGATGCTACAGTGCTGGGTATTTGGGTACTGGTGTCTCGTAGCTTCGGAAAGCTACGCTACGGTTAGGTAGCCGGATGGTGTTGTAGAGTAGCATTCCGATGCTACAGTGCTGGGTATTTGGGTACTGGTGTCTCGTAGCTTCAGAATGCTACGTTATGGTGAGATAGCCAGATGGTGTTGTCTCGTAGCTTCGGAAAGCTACGCTACGGTTAGGTAGCCAGATGGTGTTGTAGAGTAGCATTCCGAT
>JAQVMI010000072.1 GCA_028703735.1 Candidatus Cloacimonadota bacterium
AAATCTTGCCCACCCCCACCCCACGCATGAGCCCTTGCTGCCAAATAAGATTGAGACAAATTCAAGCAGATCAACGGCAGCAATGGCTCCTGCTACAACGGTGACAATGACTCCTGCTAACAGGTTGTTTTCCTCTCAACTGCTATTTGTTGGAGATTTGCACCGATTATTGCATATACGGGGAATATTAACGATAGCAAATATTTCGCAAGCATAGGAGTATTAATGCACCGATATCTTTTACTAATCATGTTAATGGCAGCAACATTATTGTTTGCCAATGCCACTTCTCTACCTGCTTCTTCAACTGATGCTGCTTTCAGGATCAGCGAAAAAAGCAATAGTTCACTTACTTTAGATTTTCAGCTTCCTGCTTATCAGCTTACACAGGAAAAACTTGGCACAAACAGCTATAGCAGAATAAACGCTAAAGATTGCGGTTTTACAAATGAATTGGGAAAACCGGAATTGCCCTTGTTTAGCACCCGCATAGCGATTCCTGCTTCCGGAAACTTCTCCATTGAAGCATTAGAATCCACTCAAAGCAGCATTGCAGGATTCCAAGCCTATCCCTTTCAGGAGGATAATGAATCCGGTGCACCCAAGGCAATTAGTTTGGACAGCCAGTTTTACTCCACTAATGCAGATTACCCTTCCGAAAACCTTTGGTACGGCAATCCCGAAATTATCAGGGGTATCAGGGTCGTAACGGTTCAGGTTTCACCCTTCAGCTATAACCCTTACACTCGCCAATTAACTGTTCGCAGCTCAATAAAGCTGAAAATAAATTACCTTCCCGGAAAGGGAGAAAACGAAGCTAAAGCAGTGCCATTGCCAATTTCCAGCACTTTTGCTCCGCTATTGAAATCCACCATTCTGAATAGTGAAGATATCCGCGGTGCCTTTGTTTCGAACACTCCTCCCCGTTTGCTTATTATTCACGGAGCCTATGCTGACACAACCTTCCAGAACACTTTGGACAAATTCGTATTATGGAAAAAGCAGAAAGGTGCGGAAGTAACTGTAACCAGCTTTGTTAGCACTGCCTCTAATACGTTGATAAAAAGCTATATTCAAAGCCAATACGATAATATCAATACACGCCCGGATTATATTATTATAATAGGTGATACCAATGGCAGCTTCCCCATCCCCACCTGGACGGAATCTTATTCCAGCTATGGAGGTGAGGGAGATTATCCTTATACTCACCTCGATGGAACTGATACCCTGGGAGATTGCTTTATCGGTAGAATTTCTGCCGAAACTGTGGCACAATTGCGCATTATGCTTGCCAGAACCTATCTATACGAAAAAAGCATGAATATCAACACCGCATCCTGGCTGAACAAAATGTTGTTAGTTGGAGATTGGTCACCTTCCGGAATGTCCACTGTTTACATCAACAAATACATAAAAGAAAGCTCTCTGGATGTAAACCCGGATTATACTTTCACAGAATTATATAGCTCAGAACCACCTTATTCCTCAATGAATACTGCCTTAAATATTGGAGTGGGGATTTTTAACTATCGTGGCTGGCTAAACATGAGTGGATGGTCACCAAGTGCCTCTCTGGTAAATGGTTACAGGATACCTCATGCTGTAATAATTACTTGTGGAACGGGGACTTTTGAAAACACAACTTCTACCTCCGAAGCCTTCCTGCGTCTGGGAACAGAAGCTACTCCCCAAGGTGCTGTTACTGCTATCGGCATGGCAACAACAGGAACTCATACAGGCTATAACAACACCCTAAATGGAGGTATATTTGCGGGGTTACTAACCCAGAATATGCGTACTATGGGTGAAGCCATGTTGCATGGCAAACTTTATCTTTACCAAATATATGGCATAACTCACAATGCCGGAGCAAATTACTCGGCACATTGGTGTAACTTAATTGGCGATCCCACCATGGAAGTATTTATAGGGCTTCCCTCCACCTATACGGTTTCGGCTCCTGCCAGTTTACCTGTTGGCTCCAGTTTGCTTGATGTTGTGGTAAATAGTGCAGGTGTTGCCATAGCGGATCAATGTGTTACACTTTCGCTGAATAATACCATTTTAGCCCGTGCCTACACCGATGAATATGGATTGGCAGTTTTAGAGCTACCCCCTGGCTTAAGCGTTGGAACTGCAGTACTAACTGTTTCGGGGCATAATTTTCTTCCTCTGCAACAGGATATCGCTATTGTCACCGGTGGTTTGATACCCGGAACCATCGTTATTGATGATAATAATAGTGGTTCGTCCAGTGGTAATTCCGATGGCATAGCCAATGCCGGAGAAAGGATAGAGCTTAGCTTTGCCTTGCAAAACACCACTGTGACAGCAATCACCAATTTAAGTGGAACAGCATCCTGTCTTAGTCCCTATATAAGCATTACAAATTCTTCCATAAATTATGGCACAATCCCTGCCGGATCTGCAATTGCCAATGCTATTCCGCTTGTTGTTCAGATAGATGCTGCCTGCCCGGATCAAAGCAATATCCGCTTAACCCTGCGTTTGGTGGATAATAATTCTGTGGTCTATAACATCTCGGAGCATATCAGCGTTTATAATGGTCGCCTTAGTGTAATCTCGCAGCTTATTGTGGATGGGGGAAATTCTACCCTTGATCCGGACGAAACAGCCGGAATACGTATTGGGTTATTGAATTCCGGAACCTCCAGTTTAGCAGCCCTAAATGCAGAGCTTACCAGTGAAAGCGAGTTTATAAACATTACCAATCCCCAGGTTTCTTATGGTAGTGTAGCTCCTGCCGCTCAGGTGCATCCAGCCACAGATTTCGGGGTTATTGTTAACTCTCTCTGCCTGCCAGGAATGCTAATCCCCATGAACATCAGAGTTTATAACAGCGCAGGTTTCGAGCAAGATATTCCCATCACCTTCACAGTGGGAGCAGTTACAGTTACAGACCCGCTGGGACCAGATGCTTATGGATATGTAATCTACGATATGGGTGATAATGGCTATGCTGATTGCCCCGGATACAACTGGGTTGGCATAGCTCCTGCCGAAGGTGGAAACGGAAGCTTGCTTACCATGAACGATCCATACACCAGCACAGAAGGTGATCAGGTGGGAGCAGATGCTCTGGAAGTGGTTACCTTACCCTTTACCTTCAGTTTTTATGGAAGGCAATACAACCAGATAACGGTTAGCAGCAATGGTTTCATCGCTATGGGAGTAACCGAAAATGCAGAATTTCGCAATTTCCGGCTACCCGGTGCAATGGGACCAAGCCCAATGATAGCAGGCTTTTGGGATGATCTTGCCATTGGAGCAAATAGTGGAGTTTACACCAAATACGATTCTGCTCAACACCGCTATATTGTGGAGTGGTATCGCATGCTGAATGGTTACAATGGCACCAGTGAAGAAACATTCCAGATAGTTTTGTATGACCATCTTTATAACAATACCAGCACCGGTGACGGACCCATTTTGATCCAATATAAAACCTTTAACAATGTAGATTCTGCTTCCTCACCCAAACATGGTAATTTCTGCACCATTGGTATCCAAAATCACGATCAAACCATTGGTTTGGAATACACCTATGGTAATGTTTATCCCACCGCTGCCGCAGTTTTGGCAAATACAAAATCCTTGTATATCACCACAGTTCCGAGCGTTCAGCCAACCCCCAATCTTACATTAATGGACATTCAGCATTATGACAGCAATGAAAATGGACATTTGGAACCGGGAGAATCTGCCTATCTTAGCGTAGAAATTAGAAATTTGGGTGATTTAAGTGCCAGTGGAATTTCCGCCACCTTGACCACCAGTGATCCCTATGCCACCATACTTAATTCCACAATAAGCTACCCCAACCTTCAAGTACAGGGCTCATCGGTTGGCAATGGTTTATTCCAATATAGTATCGCAGCAAATTGTCCTCAGGATAGAGTGATAAATTTCGGTTTGAATATCACTGCTGCTCAGGGTAGTTGGCAGCGTAATTTCAGTATCACGGTTCATAAACCTGTTTTACTGTATCAGAATTGGAGTTATGACGATTTTGCCACGAACCTGAATGGAATTCCAGATCCTGGAGAAAGCGGTTCCATAGCTTTTAACCTGTTAAACGAATCTGATTTTGATATTAATAACGCTGTGTTAACCATAACAGAATCCAGCCCTTACATCCAATTTACCCCTGCAACTATATCTTGTGGAAATATTGGCGGTGGAGCAGTTTATCAGGCTGCAGCACTACTTAGCGTAATCGCTTCCACACCTTTGGGAGCATCAATTCCCGTTACAGTTCTGATAAGCTCCGATAATGCCGATCCGCAAACAGTTCAGCTAAATCTTTCCATTGGTGTGATAGATTCAAGCTGGGATTTCGAAAGCAATAATGGTGGCTTCACAGTGGTAAATAGTGTAAGCCCCGGTTGGGAATGTGGTAGTAGCACTTATGCCGGAGCTTCCAGTGGCAGCAATGTTTGGGGTACCGTGCTGAATGCATATCATGCAAATAATGCCACCTACGAACTAATCTCACCCTCTCTGATTATTGGCAGCAACACAGAGCTTAGCTTTAGTCATCGCTATCATGCAGAGCGTTCTGGAACATCCACTATTACCTATTGGGATGGTGGACATGTGCTAATCTCCACAAATGGCGGAACAGATTGGAGCCTGATTACCCCTGTAGGTGGTTACCCTGTTTCAGCAGTACGAGCCTTGGGAGATTTACCCGGCTATTCTGGTGAAGTTACCTCCTGGCAGCCTGCCAGCTTTGATCTTTCTTCGTTCAGCGGACAAACTGCCAAGATAAAATGGCTGTATAAATCTGACCGCGGAACTGCCTTTGAGGGTTGGTTTATTGATGATGTTTCTCTTAGCAATGGCGGAGGAGCTGTAAGTGAAATAGGCAAAATTAGCGGGACAATATCCGAGATTAACCTTGGCAGAAACCTGGAAGGAGCTCTGATAAACATCGGTGAATACTACCTGCAACCAAACCAGAATGGAAGCTATCAAGCTTTAGTTCCTCCCGGGAATTATCTGATCAGTGCAATAAAAGCTGGTTATCGCAGCACCAACAACCCCATTACTATCGTGTCTGGTGTTCATAATGCCAATGTGTCGCTCAGCCTGGAATATATTCCCTGCCCTGTCTCTGTTAGCTGGCTAATCGAAGCCTCTACCCTGTATCTGCGCTGGAATCCTATATCTGATTCCCGTTTGAGCTCTTACAAGGTATACAAACGTAGTGGATTGGGAAATTGGAGCTTGGTGGCATCTCCTACTACAACAAGCTGCAGCTTTCCGCTTAGTGAGACAGGAAACCTCCGTTACAAGATTACCGCTGCGTATAATGACGGCTGGGAAAGCCTTGCAGAAAGAACAATCAGTTTCGATTATCCCTTTAACGGCACTGATGTACAACCCCTGCCTGTTACTGATCTGATCGTTAACGATAATAGTGGAGCCAAACAAATTTCCTGGTCTCCCGTAACTTTATCGGCAACTGATGAATCCATAAGTGTGTGGTCATACCGTATCTTTGCAGGAGATTCACCAGATTTCTCTTGTTCAGCATTAAACCTGATTGGTACAACTTTAACCAATACATTTACCGATAGCAGTAGCCAGAACGTGAGGTTCTACAAAGTGAAAGCTGTTATTGGTTATTCCACCTTTCATCCATAAGTTGGAAGGTGAAAACTAAGAAAACCTTGTTAAGATAAAAAACCCGCTTGTCATTCCGGATTCGATCTGGAGTGACAAGCGGTATAAACAGTTAACTAACCAAAACCCAAGGCTTAGTCGCCCAAAGAAATACCCAAACCTCTTGCTGTTTTTACCAGATCAGAATTTAAATCTACCAGATTATAGGCTTTAATGGCTTCAGTTATAGGAACAGATTCTATATTGGGATGCCGGTATGCTACCATGTGCCCCCATTTCTGCTCCAGAACCAGTTCAAAAGCTTTCACGCCAAATTGGGAAGCCAGAATCCTATCAAATGCATTGGGTGTGCCACCCCTTTGTAAATGCCCCAGAATAGTTTCGCGGATATCGATGCTGCATCCTGCGTTCTTTAATTGGTGGGTAAGACGGAAAGCTGCACCTCCTAAGCGAATATTCATGGCACCCGGTTCATCGTTTTCGCTGTAACACATATCTCCATCCAAAGGTGTGGCACCTTCTGCGATAACGATATTGGCAAAGCCTATGCCATTATCGATGCGTCGTGTTAAAGCTTCCATCACCTTATCTATGCTATAGGGGATTTCCGGGATTAAGCAAACTTCTGCTCCACCTGCAATGGATGCATGCAAGGCAATCCATCCTGCATATCTGCCCATTACCTCCAGGGTAAGAATCCGATGATGGCTGGCTGCTGTGGTTACCAATTTATCCACAGCATCCGTGGCAACATCCACGGCAGTTTGAAAACCGAAGGTAAAATCGGTTGCCGAAAGATCGTTATCTATGGTTTTGGGAACGCCAATAATGGGGCATCCAAGCTCATATAGCTGCTGCGAAATCCGCTGAGAGCCATCTCCTCCAATGTTTATCACTGCTTCAATATTCTGATACTGCAATCGGTTCAAAAAATCCTGAGATCGATCCACAGTACCCCAAGTGCCATCGCTATGTTTTACAGGCCAGGCAAAGGGTCCACCCTTGTTTGTAGTGCCAATAATGGTGCCACCCTGAACATGGATACCGGCTACCTTTTCCGGGGTTAGTTCTATGATGTGCATGGGATCCCGCAGAATACCATCGAAAGCATCTATGCTCCCCAAAATCTCCCAGTTATGCTCACTTGAAGCACGCTTCACAATAGCGCGTATTACAGCATTCAGCCCAGGACAGTCTCCACCACCGGTGGCAATTAGTAACCTCTTTTTCATTAATCCTCCCTGGATTGGAGTTTCCAAATTATGCTTCACCTAAAAAGGAGCCAAAATCCTTTTCTACTTTATGGGCAACCTCTTATTGTCACTTCTGCGAGGTATATTTCATTAAATATCGCGTTTGATAAGGGTAAGGTAACCAGCTAATTCCTTGAAGCCAAACTTTTTGTAGAGATGTATTGCCGACAAGTTTTCTGCATGCACCTCCAGTTTCATTTGATAGCCCAGTTCTTTGGCAACCTGCACAGCTTCCTGCATCAATTCTGAACCAATCCCGCTACTTTGTCTTGAAGGCAATACAGCCATGTGATGCGCATACAAACGCCGGTAATCATGAGATAGCCACAATGTGCCAAGCAGCGAATCATCCTCCCAGGCAGTAAGCAGGATTCCCGTATGTTTCAGGCTTTGCTGAATTGCCTTAAAGCTATCACTACGAGCAGGATTGCTAATACCTGTAGCACTCCAAAGACGAACGATGCTATCGTAAATCTCCTGGTTCAGTTCTGTGGTTCGGATAATGCTAAGCATAAGCCTCTTCTTGCTTTAGGGTTACAAATTTATGTGCCTGTTTTGCATAAGACATCACATCTGCAAAGACCGGAATACATCTGCATGGCGCATGAACCGAAATACCGTATCAAAACTAACGTAAAACAATACAGAAGCATCATTATCCACCATCAGAAGATACTGCGAATCGTCGTATTTAGCAAAGGAAAGCACTTTAGTGCGATTACCGCTTAGATTCAGGGTAACCTGGCAATCCGGAGTTAAGAACATATCTGCTAATTTTCTGCTTCCATCATCTATGAACACAAAAGTATCCAGATTTCCCAGCACGTGCACTACCTTCATAATAGCCCAATTTGTGCGGGGAATTTTAAAATCGTTCAATGCATCTTTGAAATACCAATCGTATTGTTTCCGGGTAAGGGTGTAGGAATTGCGCAGGTGCTTCACCTCTATTGAGATCAATTCACTTTCTTCGTGTTTCACCACATGCGGAGAGCGCCACATAGGAAGATCCGGCAAATACGATTTTGCCACCTTAGATTTTATCTGGTAAATTTTATCACTGCCGGAATAGCGGAAGTAATCATACGGATTGCCCAGATTGCTGAACATGGTATGAATGCGTTTTCTGCCAGATTTATCCGAGACAATCACATGCAGAGCTTCTTTATCCTGAAGTTTGAAACGTTTGATGGCTTCCTTCCCTTCGCCCATAGGAGTTTTGGGATATCTTGCGCT
>JAQVMI010000073.1:0-4895 GCA_028703735.1 Candidatus Cloacimonadota bacterium
GATGGCATTTTCCTGTTTGAGCTATTAAGCGATCTGGGAAACAAAAAACTCAGACAATTTTCTTTTTAACGTATTGTATATCATATACATGACCGACTACTATGTGATTTTTTTGGGGGTATGCCTGTTTTGTTTGTTTCTCATTTCAACAACTCCTCGTTAAGCCTCTTACTGATGAAATGTGCCTTCTCCCTTCTTCCTCGCATAAACCTGACCCATTTGTCTGCCTTATGCTTCTGGCAACCCTCCCGTATTGGATATGGGTGGGTTATGGGGGGGGAGAAGGGTGTTAGGTGCGAGGTGTTAGGTTATAGGGGGGTAGATAAGGTAGGAGTTGTGCGTAATTAATCCCTGTTCCATACCTATAACGCCACGTGCTGCCCTCGTGAACCCCTTGTGATTCCGAGGTGGGACGAGGGAATCGCGAGGGAATCGCCTGCGGATTACACCAGTTTATTAAAGGTGAGGAAGGGAGAATTGAGAATGGAACACCGACTCTTCATGTCATTCCCGCGGAGGCGGGAATCCAGGCCATTATATTGCAAGGAGTTGTGCGTTTTAAATCAACTGGATCCCAGCCTTCGCTAGGATGATGAGAGAGTGTGAGTTCTGAGAAAACTGGATCCCCGACTACTCGGGGATGACAAAGAGAAAAGGTGGATATGACAAGAAAGCAAAGCCTACCGGATAAAATTGGTACTCTGCCGAGGTTCCTTAACAGGGTAGGGAACCGTGTCCTTCGCAACTTCGAGGCATTTATGCAGCCATGCCATGTTTTGGGCTAAGGTTCTCATAGTCCACTTCGCTCTGCAAACTGGAATAAAAAATTAGCAGACCCAAGAGTAATGTATCGGTTGAAAGCTCTTTGATAAAGGCTTTTCGTGTTTCCATCAGTTCCGTGTAAAGCAGAGCTTCTTCATCATCCGGAAAGCTGGGGAAAACCCTGGTGTTGCTCATAAACCCTAAAAAGATAAGGTTGTTCCCCATCAGTTTTGTGTCCTTTACTTCATAGGGGCTATAGTCACGCAGGTAGCAAATGGCTTTGTAGGGCCACGATCATCTGTTGGCACAAGCCTAAGTTTAAATTGTTGCTCTTTCCAGGGGGTATCCGGTGCACTAATAATGAAGCCCATGTATTCCTCACCGGTCTTTTTATCCCTATGGTGTATGGATCGGAGCTCCAGATGCCTTCAAAGCAGGCAACCTTTTGATTGGCAAGCTCCTCCCTTAATTGGGCTTCAGTATAATCTATTATAGCCCAATCAGTAACTTCTGGCGGTGGTGTTGAACTGCCGGGTCTTTGTGTTTGGGGTTGATTTAGCTTCAGCCAATATGGCTATTGCAGAAAAACTTTAGCCATTCCCGATAAATCTGCAGTGCCTCATTGAGGTTCTGTGCAAGTTTGGCTTTGGCTTTACAAGCTCTGCAATGCTTCCCGTAGGCAGCCTCGCCTTTGTGTTCCAGCACAGATAGGTAACCGGCAACGTTTTCCTCTATGCTTAGTTTCAGCCAGTAGAATTGCTCCAAATATGATAATAGTTGTTTTGTTGCTTTCTTAGTTCTCTTTTCCATAATCTGATTACCAATATTGTTTTTGAGTAGTTTTCAACCGGCAGCAATTCCCCTTTATTTGTTTCTTTATTGTTGCTGGTAACATGTAAATTCCTAAGTCTGCAGCTGACAAGCCAATAATGTGTTTAACATTTCGGTCTGAAGGACAGCATTTTTGCTTGACAAAACAATCCTGCTTAGATATCTGTGCAAAAATTATATCAAGCCTATAAGGAGTCAGTATGAAAAAGATGTCCTTAACCCCGCTTCTGCCATTGGGGGCAGAGTACTTAGAGCTGAAACAACAGGAAAACCGCAGCCAAAACCTCTCTTATCTGAACGGCACTTTGGTGGGCAACAACAATTCTATTAGCGGAGGCATCATGTCCCGCACATTTACCGGTGGTGTTTGGGGTCTTGCCAGCAGTGCTGACATGAGTAGCTCCAGCATGGAGAAGGTAATCAAAAAAGCCATCAGCAATGCCTCGCTACTCTCGAAGAGTGTGAATAAAGGTATGCTGATCCTTCCATCTTCTCCTGTAAAAGGTGAATACCTGTTCTTCACGAAAAAGAAACAACTTACTACCGCCCAAAAGATAGACTTCTTGAGTGCGCTGGACAACTACACAATCACTAAATACCCTGATCTCAGTACCAGGCAGATTTCGTTTTTTCAGGACGAAATGGAGAAGTATATCCTTACCACTGATGGTGGAGAAATGCACACCATGACTCCCCGGGCAATTTTGGTAATTGTGCTGATGGTGAATCACAATGGCGAACCGCTTACTCACTACGATGTATTTGGCGGTTTTGGTCAGTTTGAAGACAATTTCTCTGATCCTGCCGAGTATTACCCCGTTATAGACCAGGTTTACAACGAGCTGATGGACAAAAAGGATGCTGTGTTTGCCCGCGGTGGCACCTTTGAATGCGTGCTGGATGCAAAGCTTGCCGGAATACTTTCTCACGAAGCAATTGGACACACCACCGAGGCAGATTTCGTGATTAACGGTTCCATTGCCGGTGAATATCTGAACCAGCCAGTTGCGAATGACATCGTTACCTTAATAGATATTGCCCATACCTGGGATGGTAAAACCTGCCCCGTCCCAGTGTTTATTGATGATGAAGGCACCAAGGCAGAGGACTGTGTGATAATAGAAAACGGCATCCTGAAACGCTACATGCACAATAAAGAAAGTGCTTTGAAGCTGGGGCACACTTTAACAGGGAACGCTCGGGCTTATGCTTACAGCGATGAACCGCTTATTCGTATGCGCAACACCATGATAGTCCCCGGAAGGGATAAGCTGAAGGACATGATTGCCTCCATTGAAGATGGCTACTATCTGGTTACCTCCAGTAACGGTCAAGCAGATGCCACCAGCGAATTCATGTTTGGCATAGGGCTTGGCTACGAGGTTAAGAACGGCAAGATCGGCAAAGCTATCAAAGAAACAAGCATATCCGGAGTAGCATTCGACCTGCTTAAAACCGTTACTATGATCTCCGATGATATGAATTGGACTGCTGCAGGAATGTGTGGCAAGAAACAGATGATTCCGGTTGGAATGGGTGGTCCTGCCCTCAAATGCAAAGTAAACATGGGAGGTAAATAATGGATAAGCGCATAATAATGAAAAACGCCCTGGCAGCTTTGAAAGAAAAAGGTGCGGATAAGGCTTCCATGTGGCTCACCGGAAAAGTAAAAGAAGAATTCAACATTGTGTATAAAGAGCTGAACCTACTGCGTACCGTGGAAAGCCAAAACCTTTTATTAGTGGTTATAAAGGATAATAAACAAGCCACTACCCGGCTGAACCAGTTTGATGAAGCCTCTGTGGCAAATGCAATAGACGAAGTTATGACTTCGGTTGAGTCCAGCAATGCCGACCCGGCTTTCGATATCTCGCCCATGCAGGATCCACAGGTGTTTTCTGATGGTGCCGCACAGATGGAAGCAGATAAAATAGTGTTTCGCTTGAATGAATTCACCAAAACCATGAAGCATGACTTCCCTAATGTATATTTCGATGCGTCCCTCTCTTTTGGAAAATATACAAACTATTACCTTAACAGTAATGGTGTGGATTATGCGGAAACCGGCTCTTCATATAGTTTCATGACCATGTTCACAGCAAAGGTTGGCAGAAAGATGTCCTCCTTCAATTATACAGGATTTGATATTGCCAATTTGGATAAACCATTGATGGAGATAAACTCCACTCGTGAATTGATGCGCCAAATAACTGAACAAACCGAAACCAAGGCTATCCCAAAGAACTTCACCGGTGATGTGATCCTTTGCCCCTTTGTAACTGGTGATTTGCTGGAAAGCTTAATTAGCCAGCAGTTTGGCAATTCCGGATTGCTTACTAACAGCAGCCGTTTTCCGGATCACATAGGACAGCAGATTTTGCATTCCAAGCTTACCGTTTACAACAAACCCTCTGATGAACGATTTGCCAATAAAAACCCCATAACCGGAGATGGATTCCTGGCTAAAGAAGCAGCTATAATAGAGAATGGCGTGTTAAACCACTATCCCATCGGGCTTTTTACTGCCAATAAAGTTGGCAAAAAGCGCACTATCGGAGATGTGGATAACATGGTAGTAGAATCTGGTTTGAAACCTCTTGAGGACATTATTAAATCCATGGATATGGGCATACTGTGTATGAGAGCATCATTCGGGCAACCCAATGCAAATGGAGATATGTCCGCTGTGCTAAAGAACAGCTATTACATCGAGAATGGCGCTATCCAATACCCCATCAGCGAATCCATGATGAGCCTGAACCTTGTAGATATATTTAACAATATTAAGGAAATCTCATACGAGACATTTAACACCGGCTCGTCCATATTCCCCTATATGCTGGTTGGAGGTGTTGCAATATCCCATAAATAGTAGCTGGATCGCTTCCTGAAGCATCTACAAAATATATCGCGATAAACGGGCAGGCACTGTGCTTGCCCGTTTTCCTTAACTTTAGTTCAGTAAATCTGGCTCTCTTTCAAACTAAGTGGGTAGAGTTTTTTTTGTTTGTCATTCCTGCGAAGGCAGGAATCCAATTTAGAATTGTTACAATGATAACATGCTGTTAACCAACATATTACAGCATTTACACAATGTGGTTTGTAAAAACTGGATTCCGGATCAAGTCCGGAATGACAAAAGTTACCCACTCGCTTTGAAAGAGAGCCGTAAATCTCAATATGGCATTATGTAAAATGGTGAGATTATATCATATTGCTATATCAAATAGATATATTTTGCTTGATCAGGCACAGCCAACCAAACTCCTAAATTTATGATATTCAATCTGTTGCGATTTATT
>JAQVMI010000073.1:4995-8076 GCA_028703735.1 Candidatus Cloacimonadota bacterium
TCAATATGGCATTATGTAAAATGGTGAGATTATATCATATTGCTATATCAAATAGATATATTTTGCTTGATCAGGCACAGCCAACCAAACTCCTAAATTTATGATATTCAATCTGTTGCGATTTATTTTCTATTTGGCTCTTAGCTTGCATATAGATAAGGAAAATTAATTAGGAGTTCAAAATGAAAAAGGTAGTTATTGCTGTTGTAGCTTTGGGATTTGTGTTAGGCAGCTTGTATGCACAGCCCAAAGATGAGTTAAGAAAAGAATTGAAACAAATGCAGGTAGAATTGCAAGGTGATTTAGCTGATATGCCCGGTGGATCAAAGATGATTGTGAAGATCAATAAAGATCTCGGGTTAGATACAGATTCTGCTGACGCAGCTTATTTGGGCATCTTCGTGGAAGATGTTACCTTTCCAAAAGCTCAAGAGCTAAATTATAAAGGCAACATAGGTGTTTTGGTTACCGGTGTTGTGCAGGAATCTCCAGCTTGGCAAAGTCGGATCAGCGAAGATGATATTATTTTGACATTAGGTGGAAAAGAAGCAACAAATCTTGATGTATTCGAAAAGATTCGTAAGCAATACCGTGCCGGAGATGCAATTAAAATGGATATCTTCCGCAGCGGAGAAATTATTACAATTGATTTTACTTTTGGTTCGCGTCAAACCAAAGCTCCCTTAGCACCTGGAGAAAAACCAGCTAAAGAAAAACTTTCCGTGGGTTACGGTGGTGGAAGCTGGGTTCCTCTATGGTTTGATACCGATATGGAAGATATTAATTCTATTATCACCCAAATGGGATTTGGCAAGCTGAACGAAGATGGTATTCTGATGCAAGGTGGAGCCGGAAAAGGACATGTTGGTAAAGGGTACTTTTTGGGTGGTGCAGTTTACGGTTATGAAGATTCACGCAAAATTCTGGAACCCATAGCTGGAAGTCAATATCAAATCTGGATGAGCTATAGAAACACAATGGGTGGTGTTACCCTTGACAAACGCTTTGCCCTTAGCAAGAACATTATCACTTCTGTAGGATTGATGTTAGGCGGAGCCAGCCACACTGTAGAAGTGCTGAAAAGCAATGCTAACTACGATTGGAACGATTGGGATACCACCTTGCTGAACCGCAATAACACCCATTCTTTGGTTTCACGTAGCTATATAATTGCCCAACCAAAAGCAGAATTGATGGTCCGCCTGCTTCCTTGGTTTGGCTTAAGAGCAGAAGGCGGTTATACTTATGGCTATGCTCCCAAAGGCGGATGGAGAGTTAAAGGCTTAAACGATGAGAACTTTGAAGTGCTGAATTCACCCGATACAGAATATCAAGGCTATACTGTTACAGTTGGTCCCTGGTTCGGATTCTGATAGATTTTCCCAAAAGCAATCCCCCTGAACATCCTGAAAAAAGCCCTCCACATAGGAGGGCTTTTCTTATTGTAACATAGGATTGTATCCTGTTGTAACCTGAGGTTTGTAACCTCAGGCATCTTTATTTATTGGGTTACAAACCCAATAGTACAACAGCTTGAAAAGCTATGTTACGAGCTAAAAGCTATGTTACGAGCTAAAATGCTGCCTTAAATCATCTTCAAGCCACGTAAACTTCCATTGCTTCCAGTCATCAACCAGCCCAGCTTTCACGGGATTATTGATGATATACCACCCAATCCTAACATACTCTTTTTCATTCCTGACCAAGTGATCATAGGATTCATTTGCCCATAACGAGCCATCCTTCCCCAGTAATTTATTAATCTCCCGAGCAGTAAATCTCTTTAAAGAGTGGGAAATATCGCCTATAGCCTGCTTTTCCTTATCAACATCAACCAAAGGGGTAAGTAATAAATGCACATGATTAGACATTATGCAAGATGCATGTAAACTGTACTTTTTACCATCAAGAAAGTTAAAAGAATCCTGTATAATGGAAGCGATCTCTGGCTTAGTAAGCAATTGGGGTAAATCTTGATTGCAACCCAGAATATCATCATACAGATCAAATTGCTTTTTGCTAAACTGATATCTTTGCATGTTTTGATAATCTTCACTAAGCATTAAGATGCTTTTTTCAAATTTCTCTTTTTCCAGAGACATCTTTTTAACAACATCAATTGGTAGCGTGAATTTTAACCGCCACGTTATGAAAACAGGTGTGTTATTAGCGTAAGCATGAGGTAAACGTCTTCGGTATTGTTCCATGGCTATCCTTGTTTTTGGGTTTAACCGTATTGGGTTACAAACCCAATAGTACAACAGCTTGAAAAGCTATGTTACGATCTAAAAGCTATGTTACGAAAGCGTAACATAGGATTGTATCCTGTTGTAACCTGAGGTTTGTAACCTCAGGCGTGCTGTCATTGGGTTACAAACCCAATAGTACAACAGCTTGAAAAGCTATGTTACAACAGCGATTTAATAAGCAATGGGATCATAATCTCGTGATGTCCGATGAAGTAATAACCATTCCCTCCTGTTTCCACGGGTCGCTGCATCACATTTACCTTTGCTCTGTAGTGCATATTCATATCAAATACCGCTGTGGTAAAATTCTTCACCGAGCCAGTGATATTGCGCGCTACAGTTAATGCTTTCAAGAATACTTCAGGAATAATTACCGCAGATCCAAAATTGAGAAAAACCCCACCCTCATCAAGCTGTGCAACCATGTTGCAGAAAATACGGAAATCACGTAAAGAGCAATCTCCTATCGCTTTGCCATCCGCATGTGAACTCTGGTGAATTATATCGGTTCCCAAGGCAACCTGAACACAAAGAGGGATTCCCAATCGATAAGCAGAAGCTAATAGTGATAGTTCAGCCCAAGGTGCATCAGATAAGATATACTGTCCCAGGGCTTCACCCAACCCTTGCTGATTCAAGCTACCAATGCTAATTGTATGGTTTATACCGTATGAGGTTTCTTCTGCCATGCCAAATGATCCATCTGCTAAGGCTTTGGATACATCCTCGGAGGTGCTGCCAAAGAAGGCAATTTCAAAATCGTGAATAGCAACAGATCCATTTGTAACTATTGCTCCCACATATCCTGCTTCCATTAGTTCAATAATCAGGG
>JAQVMI010000074.1 GCA_028703735.1 Candidatus Cloacimonadota bacterium
CCAGTTCATCTTTTGCCATTAAAGCTTCTCCTCCAGAATAACCGATTCCACAAATGTTCGTTTTCTTGTGGTTAGAGGCAATTTCTTGCAATGTTCTGCCAAATACAGATAGTTTTACCTGCTTCCGTGAGTGCAATGGACTTATACAAAAAGTGCAGCTTAAATTACATAACGGAGTAAGAAACAGGCAATCCCACCTACCTTCTTTACACAGCATGCATCCAGGAGATAATTCTCCCATCCTGATTGTTTCTCCACCATCTTCAATGGTAACAAATGGCATATCCTCTTTTAGGGTTGCCAGATACATTTCCCATTCTCTTAGTGAAAAACTGTTACTGACCATTGTCTACCATATCTATTTGTTCTATAATTAATTCTGTTGCCAGAGCTATGTTAATACTGCAACGGAAGCGCATATTATCCGTGACTTCATTATCGATAAAGCAAAAATCAGGACAACCCCGAGTGCAATGATAGCTGGCAATGCAGGATTCGCAAAAAGGAAAAACCTTGTGATTAAACAGCTCACTATCCGCTGCGAGCAAACCTGTAAAGGCATCTATTTCGTTTATATTATGGGTAAATAGGCTGTTGTTTTTCCTGAGGAAACAAATCCGGTTATCCCCTTCAGGAAATATTCTTAGTGTGTGGCGGAATATATCACAATAGGTGCTATGAACTTCATGCAGTCGCAGCCCGGAATATGATAAATCCACCTTTACCTTATTGGCAGACCTCTTGGCTTTTAGAAAACCGGTTACAAATTCATTGGCATAAATTTCTGGGTTTTTGTAGCACTGTTCAAAGCCATAAACTGGCTCAATTCGGATAGTTTTGCAGCCGGTGTGCTTTATGATGTAATCTACAATTTCTTCCTGATAAACAAAAGTTTCAGGATGTACGGTTACTCTAATATCGAAAGCCCCCCCCAAATCTGTTATCTGCCTACATATTTGCTTTACTTTATCATTAGATTTCACTCCCTGTAAACTGATTTTATCAGCAATCGCTGGAGGGCAATCGTATGAAATTCCGATTAAATTAAATTTGCTTACCAGCGATGCTACTTTTTCATTAGTTAATAGGGTGCCATTTGTGGAGATATAAGAAAACATGCTTACACCGTAGTTTTTCGCAAGTTTTCCTATTGAATCTACGATGCTATTCAAAAGCTCCCAGTGTAAGGTTGGTTCTCCACCTCCCGCTAAAACCAGAACAAAGGTCTTTTGCTGTTCTTTGCAGTTCTTAAGCACCAGTTCTGCATATCTTGTGGCACATTCTATGCTAATTAGGGCGTCACGTTTAGCATCACCAGCATTGAAACAATACCCGCAAGCCAAATTGCAATCATAATTTGGAATCAAAGTTAAACAAAGGGGAGTAAACGGTTGTGAATGTATGGATATCCATGTGGTTTTTGCTTTTTTGGCTGCATTAACAATCTCTTGTTCCGCAGTTGGCAAAAAGCCTTGGGAGTTTATTGCTGTGATAAACCTATGCACACTATTTTCAGAATCCATCGGAATTGCAAAACCTTCTGCAAAAAGGTATATCCTATTGTTGTGCATTATTTTATAAATAGGGAGATCAGAGCTGATTTTTTGGTAGTTCATCTTTTATTCATAGATTCAAGATTAAGGTCTTCGAGTTGGTATTTTTTATCAGGATGGCATATCCGATGCTCAATTAATACAAGGAAGAAGCTTTTAACTTCCAGGAAGATGGATTCGATATCCAAATTGGAGGCTGCCTGGCAAAATTCTACTGTTTCCTTTAAGCTTTGTCCATTGCTAAATTTTTGTATTGCTAATAGTTCCAAATCACTTAGCTGCTTAACCATTTGCCAGTCCTTATCCACTATCGTTTTTTTGTGTAGTGTGGAATTCAATACCCTAATCTTGCATTCAGGAAAAAAGACTGGGCGGATATTGCTAATTACAGAATCTGGCAGATAACGCACTTTGTTCAATGGCAAATTGTCATTACCTTTAATCTCGTCAAAGATAAAATAAACATCGGTTAAGAGGTTGCGAATAAAACTGCGTCTGGTGTAATTATTCATGCAAACTCTTCCCCTCAGTGTTCTGCAACACAATATTCAGGTTGATGAATTCTGTGATTGTGTCATTGAATATGCTTAGGGCATGGGTATCTGTAACATGGGCAATTTTTTGCAGTATAAACAGGATTTCATTTGAATCGTATTTCTTTATTATCAAATCCAATATAGCTGCTTCTGGATACCCAATGCTCACAAGCTCCCCATTTTGGGGCAGGATGATTTTGATGTCCGATTTATCCACGGTGTACCGGGCAGAGGGGTTCAAACAATACTTCATATTACTTTTGGCTTATAATTCCCAATTTTATCGGATAATTGCAGGTTCAGTAGTTTCTGCGCTTCCTGATTGGTTAAAAATTCGTCCATAGCATCGTTCATTCCAGATTTATGAAGTAAGTAACAAGCAGTTACAAGCCGGATTTGGGAGCAGAAATCTGTATAAGTAGTGGTAGATCCAGGGAAAGTAGTGTTTACATGGCAGTTTCCTGCGCAGCTATATTTACAAAAGCAATCTGTGCAGCGGGGTTTGTTGTTTACTAATTCTCTTAGCGACTGTACCCTATCCATGTCTATTACCACCCTGTTTTGGGAATCCACATAACCCAAGGATAAATCAAGTTTTTTTTGTCTCCATTCATGTTCCTGAAGGTAGCAACTGGCTATCATTCCGTTGGGATGCAAGATAATTGTATCCTTGCCAACCGGACAAGTACTTGCATTCAAAGAGTTCATGGAAACAGGAGCGTAAACCGGAGTAACATTATGGCTTTCTAATACTAACCAGCTAAGTACCAGATTGCGTGCAAATTTATAGGGATCAGGGGGGGTTAGCCCACCCTTAATAGTTTCACCATTTTCTGTAAGTGTCTCAAAATTCACCATATTTGGTTTAAATTCAGTGCAAAACCACTTGGTGATATTCACCATGTCATCCACGGATTCTTCCGTGATACAGCATCGTAAACCAAATTGAACATTATGCAGGCTGAAATACTTCAAGGTATCAAACACTGTTTGATAACTGCTTATATCACCCAATGCCATTCTGGTTTTATTATGATAACGCTCAAATCCATCAAATGAAACAATAATCTGGTCAAAATAGTCTTTGATAAATAATCTTTGATCATTCTGCAGATATCCATTGGTCAAGGCGCAAAAGTATGGATAAATCTTCAGTTTGAACCCAATCATCCTGGCATGGTGTACTACAATATCAACAATCCTGTTCTCTACAAATGGCTCTCCGCCAAAGAACTCTATTTTGAAATAATCGTGTCCTTGATTTTTCCTGAGTGCGGCATAATAATCTATCAGTGCTATTACCTTATCGATATCAACCTTCTCAGTAACTGGGCTTTTCGCTCCAAAATCACAATATGCGCAATTCATGTTGCAACTTCTACTGCCTACAATACCCATAAAACCTGGATTTAAAGCCCCAGTATTTTGCTCTAAGCTTTGGGGGGGAGTATTGTTAAGAATTGTTAACAAAGTATTCAAATCATCTGGCAACACGTCCATCTGCTTGCCCAGTAATGCATTGCAAATTGCATCTGCTGCTTGCTTATTCATCAATGCCGATACCTGCTGAAAGGGTGAATACAGAAGATAGTCGGATAAAATTGGGATAAGGAAAATATCGTTAGTTATTTGCATAATACCGCTCTGTTCTCTTGAATTCTATGCACAGAACCACGTTAATAACAACATTTTCCAAATATCCATAACAACCTTCTAAGGGATTTAACCCTAAGTAACTCATGCCTTCATTGTTTGATAGGCAGCCGAATTGTCAAGATAATTGTGCCGAGGACAAGATTTATGGTTTATTAGGTGCCAAGTGAAGGTAGCCTGATAATCAGTCTCAGCCTTTAAAGCTTAACAAAAATTCAAGGATTCAACCCTCAAAGCGTGACATTGAATTATGAAACAGAGAATATCCACGTTACCTTTTTTACCTCTGGGAATCTGTAAATGAGGAGGCTTGGAATCCATCAGCTACCCTGGAAACCTCCCAATCATCCAATCCTCCAACCTAAAGCCAGTATGAAAGATGAGCCGATGCTCTTATTAGCCTTGGTTTATGGGGTTTTACCCTTGCACTATGCTTAACAGGTAAGGTAAAAAAACGCTTGGGCAGAAGAATTGTCTTGACAACAAGATACACTAACGGGGATTATGGCACGAAAATCCACTATAAGTGCCGTTAATCCATGATTAGGAGGAAGTAAATGTTAGACCAGATATCTCGCAGTGCCCAGAGAAGAAAATCGAATTGGCTGATAAGTGCCTTACTTGTGTTAGTTATCAGTAGTTTTATAGCTCCTCTAAGCGCAGAATTGCTTGTCCCCATGGATAACACACAAAACAACCATTTGAAGGCTTATGGCATAGCTTTCGAGGGGTTAAAGCAGCAGTTAGTGGGAAAATGGCTGTTAAATTATCGGGGAGGCAGTTTCCTGTTTCCTGATTCCGATGCCTTGGCTGCGTTATGTAACATTAGGGGAGTTCGTTTCGAACGCATATCCTCTTCCCAGGTAGCGGCAATTTTAACCGAAATCCAAGCCGGAAACATGGAAAGCGTAACCTTGGAAAAAGAACCTAAAATAGCGGTGTATATCCCCCCGAACACTTTACCCTGGGATGATGCAGTAAGCATGGCATTAGAATATGCAGAGATAGAATACGATCGCCTTTGGGATGATGAAGTATTAGACGGCAAGCTGAATGATTACGACTGGCTGCACTTGCATCACGAGGATTTCACCGGTCAATATGGCAAATTCTATGGCTCATACAGAAATGCCCCCTGGTATCAGAACGATGTAAAAGTAAGCGAAACCATGGCACAAAACAAAGGTTTTGCCAAAGTGTGGCAGCTTAAACATGCGGTTGCCGAAAAGATAAGGGATTTTGTGATAGGAGGTGGCTTTTTATTTGCCATGTGTGCTGCCACTGATTCTTTTGATCTCGCCCTGGCTGCCAGAAACGTTGATATCGTGGATTCTGCCATCGATGGTGATGGCATAGATCCAATGTATCAGAAAAAGCTGGATTATTCCCGCACCTTTGCCTTCGAGAATTTCTCGCTGAAAACCAATCCTTACGAATACGAATTCTCGGATATAGATGCCAGTGATTATTCCCGCTTAAGAGGTGCCGAGGCAGATTATTTCCAGCTCTTCGATTTCTCTGCCAAATACGATCCTGTGCCAACCATGCTTACCCAGAATCATACAAACATAATTGACGGATTTTTGGGTCAAACCACTTCCTTTTTTAAGGATAAAGTAAAGAAAAGTGTGATCATTTTAGCCGAAGTCCCTAATCAAAACGAGGTTAAATATGTTCATGGCAACATCGGCAAAGGCACTTTCACTTTTTATGGTGGACACGACCCCGAAGATTACCAACATAAGGTGGGCGATCCGGAAACAATTCTGGATTTGCACAAAAACTCCCCTGGTTACCGCTTGATCCTGAATAATGTTCTGTTTCCTGCTGCCGAAAAGAAGCAGCTAAAAACCTGAAGATCACCATGAAGAAATTTTACCCTCACTTTCGCAGTGTTCAAATTAAAACCGGTTTGTGGACAATTATTATTGCCCTTATTATGCTTTTTGGCTATTTGTGGCTTACAAATAGATTAGCCATGGGCTCACAATATGTTTTAAAGGTTAGTTTCGAGGATGTGATGGGCTTGGAAGTGGGCGATAAGGTGATGTATCGTGGAATGGAAGTGGGCAGGGTAAATAGCATTAAAATATCAGGAGATAAGATTATAACCACAGCAAAAGTCAGCCGCGATATTGTTCTTAAAGAGGGTAGCAGGTTTCAAATTTCCGATAGCGGTTTGATGGGTGGTAAGGTGATGATGATCCTACCCGGAATGAGCTCTGATAATATAGATATTGCTGCCATACAACAAGGCGATTCTTCCGGGGGGATTATGGACATAATAAGCAGAGCTTCCGGAACCTTGGCAGTACTTCAGGAAACCATTACTTCTTTGCGTGCTCCGGATGGTTTGCTTAGTAATTCCTCAAAACTAATAGATGAAGCCGGAAAAGCTGTGCAAAACACCGGTAGTATGATGGTGGATATCAAAGGCGAACTAAGCCAAACCATAAAAGGTGTGGATAATCTTAGTGCCAATTTGCTGGAAGTGATGCAGGAAAATCGTGCCGGATTAAAGCAAAGTGTAGCCGAAAGTCCTGTTTTGCTTAATAAACTGAATGGAACCTTGGACAGCTTACAGATTGTGGTTTCCAGCCTGAATAACACTGCGGCTGCCCTGAACGGAAACGAGGGAACCGCAGGTAAACTAATTAACGATAAGCAATTATACGATAAATTAACTACCTCTGTGGAAAATCTGGATAGCCTGATACAGGATATAAAGACAAACCCCAGAAAGTACATTAAATTCAGCGTATTTTAGGATAAACATGAAAAAACATCTTTCCCTACTAATCATGCTGGCTTGCCTAACCCTTGGGGTGCAAGCACTTTCATTTGGGCAAAACAAGGTTAATGCCACCCCTCAAAATTGGTCGGTGATCCAGACCATGCACTTCGATATATATTATCCCAAAGGCGAAGATGAATTTGGCAAAGTGGTTTCTTTGATGTCCGAAGAGATATATTATTACATCAAGGCAGAATTCAATGTTCCCATCCTTAGCAGGATTCCTATTGTATTCTATGGCACCAAAACAGAGTTTCAAACCACAAATATCATCTATCCACTGTTGACAGAAGGTGTTGGCGGTTTTACAGAGAGCTTGCGCAATAGGGTTGTGGTTCCCTTCGATGGCAGCTATGCAGCATTGGAAGAGCTTTTGGCACACGAGCTTACACACGCTTATGTAAATGCCATGGATAGCCGGTTTATCAGCAATTTTTCTGCCTTAAGATCTGTAACCTTCCCTTTTTGGTTCTCTGAAGGCTTGCCGGAATACCTATCCATTGGTGGAGAAGATGAATATAACAACATGTTCTTGATGGACATGGTGATTAATGACAGAATAGGCAAATTACAAGAAACCTCCGGATACTTAGCATACCGTTTGGGTGAAAGCTTTTTGGCATATTTATCCAAAACCTGGGGAAGAGAAAAGATAGTGGAATACTTCTTTGCCCTGCGCAATGTAAGCAATCTGGATGATGCTACCAAAAAAGTGTTTGGCATGGAATTCAGTGAACTGGAATCACGCTGGAGATACCAGTTAAAGCGTGATTATTTCCCTATGATAAACAGCCATGGAATACCGAAGGAAGGATTTGAACAGCGTACCTTTCATCGCAAAAACGGCTCTTACTTCAATTTTGCTCCCCGCTTTTCCCCGGATGGATCACGCTATGTTTATTACTCTAATGTAGGGGCGCGTTTCAGCATCTGGATGGCAGGAACCCAGGGTTTGGCAAAACCGAAGAAAATACTTCAGGGAGAAAGCACTGCCAAATTGGAAGAATTCTATTATATGCGCTCCACGCTTAGCTGGTTTCCAGATAATCGCAGAATAGCCTTTGCAGCAAAAACTGCCGATGGTGACCAGGTACATATATTCGATGTGGAACGTGAAAAGATAGTCCAAACCATAGAATTAAAAGAGCTTAGCGCAATTTATGAAGCAGATGTATCTCCGGATGGCAAGCAACTTGTGCTGGCTGCGCAAAAAGGTATGCAGGCAGATTTGTACTTGTATAACCTGGAAACACATCAGCTTACACAATTAACAAACGATTTCTATAACGATTCTCATCCCCGTTTTTCTCCTGATGGCAAATCCATTGCCTTCGATTCAGAGCGTCACATAAGTCTCGAAGAACCAAGATATGGATTGTTTGCCGATTTTACAACCGATGTGTTTACCCTGGATATTGATACCCAAAAAGTTATGCAGATAACCTCCGAATCGTTTAACTGCACAAGCCCAATTTGGTGTGAAGGCGGGAAGAAGCTGGCATTTATTTCCAATCGTGAGGGTGTGGCAAATTTTGAGAT
>JAQVMI010000075.1 GCA_028703735.1 Candidatus Cloacimonadota bacterium
ATCTTAACTTGACATATTCCCTATTAAAAAAACCCTGACGAAAAATCCCCCTGCTGAGGTATGCAATGAAACTATATATCCTTATCTGCCTGTTGGTTCTTACAGCTTTAAGTTTGACTGCTGCTACGATTAGCGGCTTCATAACTCGTTTGGACAGTGCAGAGCCACTGCAGTATGTAAACGTAAGAATTACGGAGACAAAGGTTGGTATGCAGACAAATAAAAAGGGTTATTATGTGCTAAACATAGCGAACCCTGGTACCTATACTCTGGAGGTAAGCCTTATCTCTTACCAAAGTGTAAGCCATAGTTTCACGATTAATGGAGCAGAAGATCATTTAAGTTTTGATGCACAGATGTTAAAAAGTGGGATCGAAATGAAGACTATAACCGTTATGGGTAAAACCGACGAGGAAGGTCCCCGCATCCGCAATAGTTTGATTCGGCAGGATACAGAGCAAATCAAAAGTGTGGTTTCCCCCATCGAAGCGGACGTGTTTCGTGCAGTTTTAACTTTACCAGGAGTAGCTCCAATTTCGGATTTCTCTTCAGGATTATACGTTCGGGGTGGTTCTCCAGATCAGAATCTTATCCTTTTAGACGATATTGATGTATATAATCCCAATCATTTTGGGGGAGTTTTTAGTACTTTCAATAGTGATGCTGTGGAAAGCGTGGAGCTAATTAAGGGTGGTTATCCGGCAAAATACGGCGGCAGATTATCCAGCGTGTTAGATGTAACCAACCGTCAAGGAAACCGTAACTTCCACCAAGGTGTGGCAAGGCTTTCGGCAATTTCCAGCAGTGCCACCTTAGAGGGACCCCTGCATATTTTGGGTCAGAATGGCTCTTACATGGGCTCTTTCAGGCGAACCTACCTGGAATTAGTGAAGCAAATATACGATGATCTGCCAGATTACTACTTTTACGATGGGCATGCAAAGATAAATTGGGATGCAAGCCCCAGGGACAAGGTTTCCACCAGTGCCTATTTTGGGCGGGACAGGCTGAGCTTTGATTTTGGTGCCACCCTGAATCTGGATTGGGGAAATAAAACTTTCACCTCGCAGCTTGTGCACATCTTCAGCCCACGTCTTTTTGCTCAATTTGTTCTTGCCGGCAGCGAATTTACCAGTAACTTTAATCAGGTTAGCGATACCGGAGAGAAAGTGTTTGAACGCCTTAATGGCATCCACGATCTTACCGGAAAAGCCAATCTTAGCTATAAGCCGCGTAACAATCACCAATTTGATTTTGGCTGGGAAGCAAAATGGAACCGTACCTGGCTGGAAATGAACACCACTTACCAATACGATCCCAATGCTTTACCGGATGTAGATGTTAGCAGCCTTACAAGTTCTGCCTACATTCAGGATGTGTGGGATATTACGGAGCTTTGGACTCTTCAGCCCGGATTAAGAGCTGCCTGGTATAAAACCTTAGAAAAAAACCTTTCCCAAATCCCTGATGCAAGCTATATGAATATTGAACCAAGGATTTCCCTGCGCCGTAATTTGGATGTGGGAGAAAGTGTGTATGCAAATTTCGGCTTGTATCATCAGTATTTAACCTTGATGACCATGGAGATCAGCACACCTTTCGATGTATGGTTTCCCTTGGATGGAAGCCTGAACCCCGGCAGATCTATGCATTATACCTTGGGTTACAAAAGACAGTTAACTTCAAGTTTTGCCTTTGATATGGAAGTATATTATAAAACCTACGACAACTTGCTGGAATATGATATTGCCACAGATTTTGATTGGGATAATACAACCGGAACCCTTTCCGATGTTTTCCACGTAGGCGATGGTTACACTTATGGAACTGATCTTATGCTTAGAACAGACTGGCAGGGATTGGAAGGATTTGTTGGCTTAACCCTTAGCAAAACTCAGCGCAAGATGAAGGATTTTAATCTTGATCCGGAAACTCTGGAAGGCGCGGCATATTATCCCAAGTATGACCGCAACTATAGCCTCTCCATAGTGGAAACCTACAATCTTACCCGCGCCACGGGATTTCAAGTATTGGGCAGCGATTTCAAGCTGGGAATGAATTTCACCTATAATAGCGGACAGCCCGGCTACAAACCAGAGCGGGTATTTTTCGATGGCAATGCGTTCCAGCTTATTTACAGCTACAAAGATCGCATTCGTCTGCCCGATTATCTGCGTCTGGATCTTAGCACCAAGTATGAATGGCAGAAGAGCTGGGGTTCCATCGAGCCATATTTTGAGATAATAAACGTGTTTAACCACAAAAATGTGGGATCGCGTGATTACAGTTTGCTGTTAAACGAAAACAATCAATTGGAATTGAAATCTACAGACAGCACTCAGTTCCCCATTCTTCCCTTTATAGGAGTAAATGTAAAATGGTAAAATATCTGCGTTATCTACTGCCTCTGTTGTTACTGGTTCTGGTTTCCTGCAATCGTTTCACAGCCCCGGAACGTTTCGAGGGCGAGGTTTATGCATTAACTGCCCTGCTTATTGCCAATCATCCCATTAACATAAACAATCCTGTTTATATCAGCCGCAGCAGTTCTATAGAGGAATTTGACCCATTGAATCTTTTTGTTACCGATGCGTCTGTAGTTATCACAGATTTGGATACTAACCTGGAGTGGCAATTGGTTCCCATTACCGATCTGGAAGAAATGAAAATTAAATATGTGGATTTAGAAGAGCATGTTATCCAGCCCTTACACACTTATAAAATAGAAGTAACAATTCCCGGAAGAGACCAAAAAATAACTGCCCAAACAACTGTTCCCTTCCAGGCAACCCTGGTTCCGGATGTTTATCAGAATGGCAATGGCTATACATTTAACCCCGAACAAATGAATGACATCAAGTTTAGCGAAATAGACCGAGAGTATCCCCTTGCTTTAAACACCGGCAATGTGGGCGGTGTCTGCAATTTTATGGCTGAGATGTTTTGCCTGGAAGATTTTAGCACCGATCTGGAATTTACAACACCGGTGTTTGGTTTTGAACACCCTGATGCAAACATGGAAGAAGAGTATAATTCTGGTGGAGAAAGCATTCGCAGGATAAGGTTTATGGGCAGATATGTATCCACTCCGCAAACCAACCTAACTGGTAACCACCTTCTTGTGGAAGACTATAGACAAGCTTATGTTTTCTTTGGACGCTATCAGATTTCTTTGTTCGTGGTGGATGACAATTACTATCGCTATACATATATGCCCGAAGGTTACTTCTATGGCGGAGTTCAGGGTGGCTTAGGCTATTTTGGCAGTGCCAGCGGTGGCAATATGTATGCGAATATCATTAAGTGATAGCTGCATAATTAACCTGTAATTTTTTGTTCGATCCTGCTTGAATTACGGTATCATTACGGAATCATTAAGGATGAAGTCCTTAATGATTCCTTATTTATTCCTTTATTCGTGGGTGCAAGGTGTTACAATTCTGTAGGAAACATGGGTGAATTTTTATCCACGAATTACACGATTTTACACGAATTAATTTTACACAAAGAGTAAAAGAGTAAAAGAGAAGAAGAGAGATTGATATGTATCTAAATCCCGTTATGCCTCTATTACTCTTAGTCTAAACATCCTCTGTCTTTCTCTTTGCAATTTAACCCTCTGTTTTTCTCTGCCTTTCTCTGCTTTTTCTCTGTGTTAAAAAAAGACATCTCCGCAAAATTCTCCGTTTTGCCCCCAACACACCACTCTTCAAGATTCCTCTTTTCCCTCTTTTCTCTTTTACTCTTTGTGAAAAACTCTGCTTTTCTCTGCTTTTTCTCTGTGTTAAAAAGAAATCTTCACAATATTCTCCATTTTCACCCAAAAGCACATCGCAAGTTAAAAGAGTGGTTTTTTTTACACAAAGAGTAAAAGAGAAAAGAGTGTTTTTTTACACAAAGAGTAAAAGAGAAAAAGAGAGATGCTTTTCACTTCCATCATGCCTCTATTGCTCTTAGTCTAAACATCCTCTGTCTTTCTCTTTGTAACATAAACCTCTGCTTTTCTCTGCTTATCTCTGCTTTTTCTCTGTGTTTTTGAAAAAGAAATCTCTGCAATATTCTCCATTTTCACCACAAACAAACCAATCTTCATGATTCCTCTTTTCCCTCTTTTCTCTTTTACTCTTTTACTCTTTGTGTAAAAACCCTCTGCTTTTCTCTGCTTTTTCTCTGTGTTTAACAAAGAAATCTTCACAATATTCTCCATTTTCACCCAAAACAAATCAATCTTCATGATTCCTCTTTTCCCTCTTTTCTCTTTTACTCTTTGTTAAAAAATCCTCTGCTATTCTGAAGCGTTTATGTGAAACACCCACTTGAGTTTATCTCTTTTTTACGGAGGATTGGAATCCTCCGCTACGTTGTTTAAATCCTCTTTTCTCTTTTACTCTTTGTAAAAAAAATTCTCAGCTTTTAAAAAACTTATCTCTGTGTTACAACACTCATTTTTACACAAGTGTTTCGAGCTTTACTATCTGTTTATCAACCCGGAAATCCTGCAAAGCCTTAATTTTTTGTAGTGCTATGCCATAGTGTTCCAGCTGAAATTGATCGTACACATCTCCGCTTTTGTAATCCACAATCATAGCTTTCTTGGATACAGTATTCAGCATCAGGCGATCTATTCTAAGCAAACCCTCTGTGCCTTTAAGCTCCATTTCTGTATAGATTAAGTTCCATTCAGGGGCAAATAACCAGCTATTTCTATCGCATTCATTGCGGCAGTTTTGCATCACTATCTGGATAGTTACTACCGGAAGTATTGAACCATACTTAGCCAAACACCTGCGTAGCGCATAGTTATGTTCATTGGGTTCGTTGCGGATTATGAAGCTAAGGTAGTAATGTGCCAAATCCCCCAGTAAATTAGCTTGTTGCTCTAACCACACTTTTTTCCAGTTTACACCTGTGTTGGTTTCCATTATCTGCATGTCATTCAGTGCAGGATAGGTAGATTGAGGCATATTAGCCAAAAGGGTTTTGTAATTTGGCACAAGGTTACTGCCAATATTAGCGGAATTATCTGTAGGGGATGTAGTTTGGGCAGCATTTACAGTAATAATTTCTCCCCTAAATTCGCTTTGCATCAGCCGAATACCTCTGCTATCCTCTGGTTTATCGGCAAAATAATCCACACAAGCATTGCATAGCATGGCTGGAAGGCTTTTTTCCAGTTTGGATAGATAGTATTCACTCCAAGTATCCTTGCTTTCGTAGCAAAAATAGAGGTGTAGCTTGCTTTCTGCTCTGGTAAGGGCTACATACAGATTATTCATCTCCTCCAATAGTTCCCGCTTTTTCTCTGTATCCCATAAGTATCTATAACTGGAAGCCTTTAGAATTTTTGGATAGTGATAACTAATACCAAAATCACTAATTTGGTGATAGTCCTGTCCTGCATATTGCACTGCCCAGGATAATCTGGTTCCATCTTCCCTATGCTGGGAACTAAGGTTGTAAAACACGAATACACGCTTGAACTGTAAACCCTTAGATTTATGAATAGTAAGTAATTGAAGTGAATCCTCCGCCGAAACAGCAGCTTGTTTATTGTCCTCTGAGGCAGCGTTTTCTTGTAAATATTGCAGGAAATCTGGTATGGTTGCCAGTTTGGAGCTTTCATTTATCTCCCAATCTGTTATTAAGCTAAGGAATTTATGCAAATTCAGGTAGTCTCTTTCGGATTTATCCTTTCCTGTTAAGCACAATTCTACTATCTGACGACATGCCAAAACAGGTGAAATACTTTTATGCGCTTCTGCAAGGTTTAGCAATGTATTAAGCCATGGACACAAGCTTGTATCAAAGTGAAGTAATGAATTGCCCTCGTTACTTCCTTTTCCGGAAGCATTTGCAGAAGCGATGATATCTAATATCGTCTTTAACTGCCTGGTGTTAATTCGCAGGTAGTCCGAACGTAAAAATCCCAGCAAATTGCTATAATCACCCCAAGCTACAAAACGCAGCCAATCTAACAATGGGCTAACCAAAGGATGCAAAATAAGGGCAAGATCGGGCTGATAGAGGCTTACTATTCCATTTTCATCCAAAGCTTGCTGCACCTGCTGCAATTCTGAACCCTTGCGGCATAAAATTGCAATACTACCTGAAGGATCTTCCTTTATAGCTGGAACCACCATGCGTAACACAAAATCTGCATAAATCTCGTGAGAGCGCATTAAACCCGGCACTGTTTTGCTGTAGTTACGCAAACAGAATTCCACTTCGGTTTCCGGTTCCAAACCCGCATTCGCACTGGAAACCTCCTGATAACTCCAGTTCATGGAATTCTGGTTTAGATAGCTGTGAATTTCCGGTGCTTTAAACAGTCTGTTAATAAAGCTCATCAGGCTAAATCCGCAACGCCAGCATTCTTTTAGATGCAAGGGTGTTACTTCTCCCAAACTGGGGAAAATCTTGGTGAGATTTAGCAGCAGTTCCCTCTCACCTCCTCTCCAGCCAAAGATAGATTGCTTTTCGTCTCCCACCACAATTAACCCGCCAAAGGGTTTGGAACCCTCACCGGACGTTATTTCCTCTATTATTGGTTTAAGAATATTGAATTGAATAAGTGAGGTATCCTGAAATTCATCTATCAATAGAAAACGGGTTCGATGGCTAAGAAACTGATAAAATTCTGTAGCCGAAACTTCGCTTTGAGGATCTAAAAAAGGTGGATCATCGCTAAACAAAGCTTCGAAACTGAACCAGGAAATATCGTCATAAGTCATGTTTTTATAGCGGTAGATAAGGCGATCGTATTCCTGCAAAATTATCTTCCAAAGCTCTATAATCTCTTTTTGTTCTGGAAGATACAGCTTAATCATCAGATAATCTGCCAGATTTTGCAAAGCTTTTTGTTTTGCTTCGGTAAGCGTTTCTGTTTCTGCTACATATTTGCTGCTGCGAATTTTATTGCCGTTCCAAGGTGATTTTGCCTCCAGGGTATTCAGCAATTTCTCGCTTAAGTGAGGATTATCAGGAATCTGTTCTAAAGCTTGCATCAAGGCTGCAATGGTAAAATTTGTAAAGGGGAACAAGCTCTTAAACTCGGCATTGAAATAATCCTCCAAAGGATACTTCTGTTGTGATTGCCAGATGCCATGAACAGTATTAAGCAAAGTTGCCATAGCCGCGCAGAAGTTTTGTCTATAGTTATTATCTTCATTCCCGCTTAATCTGGATAGTGATGGCACACCCTTGCTTTCGGCATTATTTGATGCTTGCAAACGTTGGGTAATCATATAAAACAGCCAGCGTTGCCTTATTAAAGAGGCAAAGAACTTAGAATAATCATCCAAAGAACGGCTAACCTTTCTGCTTAGTAATTTATTAAGCCGATTCCGGAATTCAGGCTGCATAAGATGGCTCATTAAAAAGGGCATACGTTTTTCAATTGCCTGAGTATCGATCTCGAAAGTTTCGATATTCCTTAAAGGGCGCACAATGTTTCGGAAAATATTCCCGATGTAGGCATCAATTGTCATCACCTGTAAACGGCTTTGATCGCAGCTTATCTCGCGATTCGCACTTAGCAACATGTTTTTTTCTTCCAGGCTAAGATCATCAGAGGATTCCGGTACCAGTTTCCGAAGATTTTGTATCAGCTTCTTCCTGTTTTCCTTTAGCGCTTCATGGGTTGAAAGTAGCAGCTCCAAATGTGCCAGAATTCTATCCCGAATCTCGGCAGTTGCTTTACGGGTGAAGGTTAAAGCAAGGATGTTATCTATGGAAAAACCAGGCATCCGGTAGTATTGCAGCAGCAAAGCTATGTATTCCAAAGAAAGTCTGTAGGTTTTGCCTGTTCCTGCACTGGCGCATATTATACGATGGCATTGGTTAGTCATTGCTCTCCTCCTTTGCTTTGGTGTACAAATCTGCCCGGGTTATGTTTCTTAGCCTCAAACGGTCGATAGATTTTTTCCCCATCTGAAACCCGACTAATAAGCAATCGTTAAGCTCAGCAAAGAGGGCGGATTTCAGCTTTTCGCGCTTATCCGCTGTTATCTTATCTGCAGGTTTCAGGGGATCCAGTATATTCCAGAAAAGTGAGGTTATACTCTCGGCAG
>JAQVMI010000076.1 GCA_028703735.1 Candidatus Cloacimonadota bacterium
TTCCGATCTTGCTGGTGTGCTGGAGTTCTGGGGTTTTGGAGTGATGGTGTTTTAGAGTACTCCCGCACTCCAGAACCCCAGAACTCCAGCACCCCAACACTCCAGCACCCATAACTACCATTTGTAGTTCAAAAACATCATGGGGGTGCTATTCTTCATCTGAAAATAGACGTTGGTGCTTTGTTCCTCTTCAGAATAGCGTAGGATATCTATACCACTAACAAGATGGTTTAGGATTAGCACTCCTATAGCTACTTTAGCATAGGATTCATAATCCTGGCTTTTATTGCGCATTTTATTAAAGGAGCTTCGATTGGTAGGGTCATCCCAATTCCAGTATCTATCGTCGCCATAGCTATTATCATCAATATAGCTTTGTTGTGCTATTGGATCGTAAGGAAATAGTTCCATTGCTTCTTTGCGTACTTTGGCATTATAACCGTTGGCATCAAAACCACTGCTTTCAAAGCGCGAAAGATTGTAGTAAAATTGGCTATCATAATTACCTGGATTCACATGAGCAAACTTAATGGCATATTCGTAGGATTCATCCAAAAGTAGCTTACTTTCTTTATCTACATACAGCATCCCGCCAATTATGGATATTTCGGATGCCATCATCAGGTAGCCATAGTTATTGCCGGAAGCAACTTGAGAGTATCCCGGAACAACAAGTGAACGCACAAACATCTTACCCTTACTGGTAGCATGGGCAAGAGTGCAAATAGTTAGCACGGAGAAGATTAGCAAGAAGCGTTTCATATAACAAACCCCTAAAACTTAAGTTGATAGTTTAGCATTAGCCCTTCGTTTTCTATGGGGCTAAAATACAGAGCTCCGCCTGAATCCTTATCTCTGGATAGAATAGCGCTATCAATTGCGCTAACGCAACGATTCAGCAGCATGATACCCAGCGCAAAATTGTGGCTCATTTTGGTGCGTTGGTGCCGAACCCGCATGTTTTTGTATGTATTCCAATGTTCTTGCGTATCCCATTGCCATGCTTCAATTCCCGTGTACGTATTCCGTATCATGTAAGCATCAAATTCTGCGGGTTCATAATTGTAGATCAGGTAGTAATTCCTTGCCATCATTTCTTGTATGTCGTTATAGTAATCACTACTTACATAGTCCTGAATCGCTTGATACTGGCTACGGGGCATTCCATTTGGAACTCCGGCAAAAAGCTCTGCGTAGTCCATATAGTTTTGGCGTTGGCGATCTATTTCATTATTAGTTTGCAGAAAAGCATATATTGCCAGAATATCCACACCCATCAAGGTCGCACCCCTTGTTGTGCTGCCAAGCAGCATTTCACCGCTTCCGGGTAGTATTAATGATGCTGCAGGATAGGCTACTCGTGGAAGTGAAAACAGGCACCCTATGCTTAGCAGCCAAAAAAGAGCAATCGCACATAGCTTAAAGGCATATTGCTTGGTAGAAGCCAGGACACTTCTATTCTTGGTTAAAAGTTCCATTTCATCCCCAGCATGGGAGTTATATTTCCAGATGGCATTGCTGCGTAAAGATTAACCTGGGGTTTAGCCTGAGATATTGACAGCCTGTTTACCTTGCGTGTTAACCGTAAAGCATCCAACCCACTTGTAAGGTGGTTTGCCGCAAGAACAAAGGTAAAAGCTCTGGCTATGGCAAATTCAGCTTTGGCATCGTTACGCATTTCTATATATGTTTTACGCATCGAGCTTGCTTCGTGCGAATTTGCAGAGATGTAAATAGATTGGTTTTCTCCCCATTGAGGTCTGTTACCTATCCAGCGTGTGTAAGGGTTAGTCATATCAGAACTATCAAACACCCACAAAGGGGTAACACTGTCTCCACTTTCGTCGCATGCGAAGCGGTAATACCAATCTGTCCAGCCAAATACATAGTGAGGGTATTTGCCAATATCTTCATAGAAATGCTGGGTGTTTGCAGTATCCAGACGAAAGTAACCATCATCATATATATCATGGGCGTTAATGCCCTTCAGGTGATTTTGCACAACATTCTGAAAACCTCGGTTATAGCGTGTAGTATGAATTTCAGATCCATCCGGTGTAACGTAAGTAATTATCTCGCTAGTGGCGTACTTCTCGTAAGCTTTTGCTTTGTCTTTGCCCTGAGAATCATAATAGATCATCCCACCTATACAGGCAAGCTCTATCACGGGGAATAGATAAGTGGTGAAAGAGCTTTTGTCTGCGTAGAATTGCCCTGCACCAGGAACAAGTAAGGACATCACCATAGCCAGGCGAGCATCCTTCTTACTGTAATTAACCTGAATGATATCATTGGTAATTAAGGAGTCTGTATTTGCAACCGGATTATCAGAGGTTGGTTGCTCGTAGAGCCATTGGTCAATATCACTGCTTTTTTCCTGGGCAAAAAGTCCTAATGCTACAAGAAGAGTGAGGAATAGGATTGTAAGCTTTTTCATAATAACATCCTTAATTGTTAAAGGGTTCTAAAGGAGTACTCGCCATTATTTCTCCACGGCAAATTTCAGTTTCTTGATTCTACCATTACTTTCCAGAGTAAGAAAGTAAACTCCCGAGCCAAGCTTTTGGGGATCTAACTCTAAATCTCTGGGGTTGATTAATGATTCTTCGATAGTCTTTTTCTGGATTAGAGTTCCCGAAACATCATAAAGTTTCATCGTAGTTTTCCCTACAGCATTTTCGAGATGAATACGATAATAATCTCCCTTCACAGGGTTTGGGTATATGTAGGCATCAAAATTACCATTCAAAAGGGTCTCATTTGTTTCACTACCAATAAACACGCCACTGCCATCATTTCTAAAACCGGAGTATAATATCGGATTGGAGGATAGCCCTGCTAAAGAGTGAATGTATAGCTTTCCGAATGAATCAGGATAATACCAAAGTAACTCACTGTTTTGATCATCATAGTAGAGGAAATCATTTTTTGCATTACGGCTTAACAACAACGACCATTCAGGTAGGGCTGCACCGGCTTCATTCACAGCCAAATAACCTTGGTTTTCTATGGGATAGAACACTAAGTCCTGATTCCCTAAGTTTAGGGACATGGGGCTCTCCCAAGAGGAAACAGAACGGAGCGTTGAAACAGGGAATCCCTTCAAAGCTGAACCATCAGTTTTTATGGCATGCAGCTTGTTACCAATTCCAAAAAACAACACAGGAGATACTTCGCCCAGTTTGGTAAGTGCAATTTGCCCGGGTGCTGATAAGCTGTGATTGGTAAATATCTTATGAAGTAAGCTGTTTTGCACCCTATAGATATTACCACTATTTGCCATTATGAAGATTTTTGTGGATGCGTCATCAGCATTTTGGAATATAAGAGGTTCATAGTTTCCAAATTCTTCCGGTAACATGATGTTGGACAACACAGAAGAGAGTGGCTTATCCAGAAGCTTTAGATAGTCTGCTCCAAGTATAACCACAAAATCTGCATTAGCTGAAAGCTTCTTAGCTCCTTGCATTTCGATAAATGAACTAATCTCAAAACTGTTCACTTTGTAAAGGCATGCATCAGTGGCAGCATAAACAGAATGATCAATTGATAGGGGAGTAGTGATTAAATTACTGGGGAAGGTTATAGTATGAGTGCTCATTCCATCCTGGGAGAAATCCACAAAGTGAACAAGTTTATCCAGCACTGTTACCAATTCATAAAAACCATCCGCATTGTTATCAGATTTTTGCGGTTGGTAACTATAAGTGGTCATACTATCATAAAACTCACCCATCTGATTTATCCAAGCATCATCAGTTCTGCTAAGCAGGTTAATCATTCCACTACCCATTACAGGAAGATCAACATCGCTAAAGCTGGAATTAATAATATTGGCAGTAACTAAGGAAGGAGTATTAAATCCCACAATAGTAGTAGCGTCAAAAAAACCGGATGTTAACTGAAGGGTCATTACAGGTAATGGATTACTTATTTGCTTTAATGCGTGAAGACTCGGCAGCCCAAAACTATCCAGTAGGGGAGGTTTTGTAGAATTGCTTAATTCTGGTCGCCATGAAGTAACTGACCAGTTTACAAATTGACCGCTTTGATTAAGCACTGGTTTTTTTGCATGAAAATAATCATAGGGAGTTCCTGTCCAATACATGGAATAGTCACTACCCAAATCATTCAAGCCATCTGCTTCAATTACAGAAACACCTCGGCGATCCACATCTGTATTAACAGTATTGCGATCATAATTACTCTGCCATACACCATCAGAATCTGCTTCACCCTCATCATAAATAATAGCATCGTTTACATGCCACACCAGAATTCCACCCCCTACAGCAGAACCATCTGCTTTCTGAAAAGAAGGCAGCAGGTAATCATACTCGTATGTAGGGTTGTTATCTGGATCATCAAAAGCAGTAGGATATAGTATTACTCTTGAATCCAAGGCACCAAAAACAGCAGTACCGCCATCGCCATCAGGATCAACACTTCTGTTCTCTACCAGAATATACTCCCTGCTATTTAACGGTATTTTGTATGTATGAGGCACAATATTAGCGGCGTCCTGAGATAGACTTATCGTGTGTAAGTTTAAAGTATCAAATGGTTGAATCTGGTGAAGCTCTTTTATATATCCCTTATCCAAATACGCATTCTCAAACATAAGATTGCGGGAAAATGCACCGGGGAAAGTGGGTAATGCACCTTCTACCATTACAAGCTCCCCAAGGTGATCTCCAGATAATTGATCCACAAGTATCCCGGAACCACCGCTATCCATAATATCAAACACGCCAACCATGGGACGGAAACTATAAACGTTGTAAAGATCAATCATACCCACAGAATGCCCAAACTCGTGTGCTAATACCGAATTCAATGCACCATAACCGCTATGGATAATCTCTCCATTATCATCTTCGGAAACTTGGAAATCCTGAGAAATAGTAGCAGGAACATTGCAGGCATGCGCTATGAGAGTGTTGCCTCCATCCACCACTGCCTCTTTTCCAGAGCCAACTTTGATGAAGAAAGAGGGGATGTCGGAAGGAGTATCCTGGAAAACATCATGCTGCCAATCTGAACCAGCATGAATGATCATATAATGGCCATAAGCACTAAAGTCAATTTCGGGGTCTTCTGCATCTGCTGTTTCAAATGATGTTTTGAAATACTCTTCCACTCTGGAAACAAAGAGCTCTGAACTGGCATTTGCAGGATTGTAGTAAGCCATGGGATTGGGAAGGGTGTATGCTGGCTTATCCTTGGGAAACACATCAAACTCTAATTGGAATGTTTCGGCAGAAACAGCTCTATAATAATAATGCATTGCTTCAAGGTTTTTTTCAAAATACTCGCGGTTATGCGGTGGTGCCCCTATTGAATAGAGATAAGTGGGATCAGCTTCCAGCATGAACTTGCCATTTCCGGTAGTATTTAGATCATCGGTCTCTTCTAAAACAAAATCCACTAAGATTACCAGAAGCTTCTGAAAACTTTCTGGGTTACTTTGTTTAGTTTGAATCTTAGGGGAAGTATCCATGGATTGAATTAACTGATTAGTATAAGGATGCTTCCTTGGCTGGGTGGATTTAATACTCTTATTCAGCATCATCTTTTGCCCAAAAAGCAAAGTAGCAAGAATGCTGAAGAGTAACAGGGAGATTATTCTTCTATTCATAATTAAAGTTCAAGGTAAAATCCAAAGTCCCCGATATATTGCGGGGACTTTGTAATTTAACTATTGCTTCGCCCTAAAACTCGAAGCCAAGCGAGAATATCTTATTATAATCTACCAAACCGCCACCAGGCACCATAGCAAAATCTGCCGATAGCTTGTAACGATTGTCAAATTTGTACTGTACACCCAAACCGAAACTGGGTCCCTCTACTTCTCCTGCAGTATCAGCATAATAACCTCCACGAAGCGAGATAAGTTGAAGGTAGGTGTATTCTGCTCCTGCTCCGTAGATGGTTTCGTCGAAGTGACCAAAACCGGTTACAATACGTTGCCAAACTGGATCTTCGTTTGCCAATATCTTGCTGGCTTCTGCGGTAACCAACATTTTGTTCATGGGGTTATCAAACACTGTGTAAGCTGTGGCAAGGCGGAAGGTCATGGGTGCAGGATCAGCTTGTTCCTTATCCACGAAGGTTACATCAGGACCTATATGCTGTAGAACTACTGCGAAATCGAGCCCGGGTTGACCAACATCAAGGAATTTTGCCCCTAAGTCGAACCCAAAACTGAAGGCACTACCCACTGATTCGGTAAGGGTTGTGGAGGGGGCAAGATAGGAATAGATTAGCTTGAAATTGCCACCAACACCTATTTTGCCAGGAACTAATTCGTAGCTGTATCCACCAACACCGGCAACATCGAAACTGTGAAAATCACCGGTGACGTTGTTGTTGCTATCTGTTTGTGTTTGGGTTCCTGCATCCATCCAGATAATATGGGCATTCAAATTGCCTATGCCATAAAAGTATTGATTCCAGCCAAGGTATTCGTAAAACATATCTTCAATACCAGAGCCCGCCATCCACGGAATATGAGTTCCAGCTAATTGAGTTTTCTTGTTAAAAGCAGTTGCTCCAGGATTCCACCACATTGCATAAGCATCGTCTGCAACAGCAGAATATGCACGTCCCATAGCATTGGCACGAGCACCAGGTTCAAAGGTTAGGAATAGCAATGCACCTTGAGAGATGCCGGATAAAAGGCAGGGCAGGATAAGCAGTGTAATAAGGCTTATCAGTATTATATGGTGTTTTAACATTATACCTCCACAGGTAAAACGGATTTTATAATCATATTTCAATGTTCACAATAAGAATCATCGAGTTAGCATACTATACAACCTAATCTGCACGACGCAAAAACCAATTAGATTATTCCTATATACAGCTTATCACAGAAAATTGCCAAGGTTAGCAATATAAATCCGTTTTCTCCTTAAAACTTTTGGTGCCGAAGGCCGGAATCGAACCGGCACGAGCCAAAGCCCGGTGGATTTTGAGTCCACTGCGTCTACCAATTTCACCACTTCGGCACACCGTAAGATCACTTTTTCCAAAGCTGTTTCCTTGTCAAGCAAAAAGGCGGTAACAGTTTTGGTTTTATTCATTTTTAGTCTAAATATTTCCACACTGGCAATATTGAAAAATCCACAATCATATTAATCAAGGCATTCCTTCCTCTATTTATGTAAGCAAATCTAAGAAGAAAAGAATTCGTTTATCTTAGCTAATTCTATGGGTATATTAATGTGATGAGGACACTTAGGTATGCATGCACCACATTGTGTGCAGTTATGTGCCCGGTTAACTTCCGGAATGAAGGCTTCATATTCACCTTTGTGACGCTCCTTATCCGAAAACATAATCGCCTCGTTGTAAATGCCAAAAACATTTGGAATGGCTACTTTTGCAGGGCAGGGCAAGCAGTATCTGCACTCTGAACACAATATCGGAATCCGTTTTAAATATTCACGCCGGGCTTTTATGTATAGCTTTAGCTCGCTTTCGGGAAGTTCATCAGGCATACAAACGTCGGACAAAGTGCAATTTTCTATAACCTGTTCCATAGAGCTCATTCCGCTAAGTAGAACCTGGCAATCCTGCAAATTCCAAACCCAACGTACAGCACGCTGCAAAGAACTGCGCTCAAATTTGCTTTTCTGCCAAACTGCAAGAACCTCTTGGGGAATTGGCTGAATTAGCTTGCCTCCACGTAATGGTTCCATGGCTATAACTCCAATATTTCTGGAAACTGCCAGGCGAAACCCTTTTAGACCAGCCTGATAGTGGGTATCCAGATAATTTAGCATAATCTGGCAGAAATCCCAATCGTAAGCCATTACGATTTTACGGAACACAGGATATGAATCGTGAAATGAGAAGCCGATATTCCGAATTTTACCTTGCTTTTTTGCTTCTTCCAAAAAGGAAATCACACCCAACTTTTGCATGCTCTT
>JAQVMI010000077.1 GCA_028703735.1 Candidatus Cloacimonadota bacterium
TTGCTGTTACCTATACCGGCACTATGCCTGTGGCTTTCAATGGTGACGAATTCGTGGTGAATTACACTGTAACATCGGATGACCTTGTAGATGATAACAGCATAGCTCTCCAAGCCCGTATCATCGGTATCGATGGTGCAACGGATTGGAGCAGACCTATCGTTATTGCTTCCAAAACTAATGTAAGAACTGGAACCAATACCTATGTTGCTACCTTCTCTGGTGTCGAAATCTACCATACTCCTACCACATTATTCAATGGAATGGTTGATTTCAGATTCCAGGTTTCCGATAGAGCAGAAGAAACTCCTAATACCTCCAGCTACATTGTGACCAACGTGATGTATGATACTACCGATCCTGGCGTTCTCATTACAGGAATCACTGGTCAAGGCGTAACTGAAGTAAACTTAGTTACAAATATTCCTTTGGCAACCACTGCCACAATAGAAGCTTCAGCCTGGGATGTTCTGTTTGGTCAGATTAACCAGATTGCTTCCGGTATAGAGAAACTTGAATTCAGCTACACCAACAATGTAACTGGTATCGAAGTTCTTATCGGAACAGTTACTGCAGCTCCTTACAGCATGGCTTGGAATACTACCGGCTTGGAAGTTGGCTCTTACGATGTGAATGTTACTGCGTATGATAACGCTGGGAACATGAATACCGTATCCCAAACCGTAGCCTTGGTTCCTCCCATTACCTGGCAGCCTTATGCCCTTGTTACTGCCATGAATTTCGATGGCGATCTTGCTAACCAAGATAAGCTCTATGCTCATGTAGATACATGGAATAACGAGCTGATCGAAGCAGTTTCCTTCGAATACACTACCAATGGCACAGTGTGGACACAGTTCGCAGCGGTTCCCTTCACTCCTGCAACCATGACACCTCCTACTCCTGTTGTAGCTCAGTTCAATGCTGAATTAATGACTGGCGTTACTCAGATCAGAACCGTTGTAACCTATAACGGTGGACAGGTTTCTGCAAATAAACCTGTGCTCGCAGTTACTTACAACGCTGCAAATGGTGGAAGTCTGGTTGCTACCGCTCCTGCCATTACCCCGAATGTGTTCTACAAAAATGAACTTCGCATTGTCGGAGCAGTCAATCTACCTGTTATCACCGAGGTTACCGATGGTACCTATGTTGGCACCTTACCAGTTCAAACAGTTAATGGTAATACCACTGCCTTCATAAACATCCCCAATCCTGGTGAATACATTTACTGGGCTTCTTCGATCAATTACAACACATGGGTAATGCAGCTTAACAGCACTACCTTAAATACCACCAATATTGGTTCAGTTACCAACAATGGTATTACGATCACTGCACCAGCTAATGGATTCGTGTACTTCCAGAATGTAATGCCCATCATGACTCTGCCTGCCGGCTTCTCAGCTCTCAGTGCACAGCATGCTGTGTTTGCAAAACAGAACAATGCACTTATCAATAGTGATCTCACCGTAACCTTGAACGCCACACCGGCTGCTCAAGGAACCGTTGTGGCAATGTGGTATGATGAAGTAGCAGGCACCTGGAGTTCTCCGATTAACGTAACCACCAATACAAACGGTACAGTGAGCTTTAATGCTCCTACCGGACACATTGTTGCGGTTACTCAATACACCGGAGTTACTATCAATGCCATGTTCCGCTCCATCACTCCTCAATACCTTGCACCTACCACGAACCTGTGGACAAAGGATAATCCATATATCGAGTTCTTCGTTTACGAAGGAATGGATACAAACGGCTACATACTGCCGCTAACGATTTCCGAAGTCAAATTGTACCTTGATGGTGTGATGGTAACCCCTACAGCAGCTTACAATAATGCAACAGGTATCATCGGCTATCAGGCTAATGCCCTTACAGCCGGTATGCACACTGTGCGTTTGCTGGTAACTCAGAATGGATTCACTGCCATGGCAGAGAAGGTATTCCATGTGGATACCACCAATCCTGTTATCACAACTCATGGTTCGCAAATTACCTCTACCAACAGAATCGTCAGTGCCACTATCGTTGATCCTGAAACTGGTATCGATACTGTAGCTCTCACAGTTGGAACAATCTCTGTTCCCATGAGCAGCCTAACAGTTACCGGTAACACCTACACCTATCTGATCACCGATGAAGACTTGTTAACACTTGGTTATAACTTCAGCACCACAATGCCATTATCGGTAAACTGGACTGCTAATAACCATCTGCCAAACATGCAGGGTGCTGCTTCTGCAGATTACACTGTAAACATCGTAGCTCCTGGTATCGTATTCACTGGTTTCGCAAACGGCTGGTGGATCAATCCTACAGCAAATACTCCTCTCACATTCAATGTGATCGCTCCCGAAGGCAGAACCATTCAGGATAACCTGAGTGTTACTCTGGAAGAAATGATCAATGATCCTGTGAATGGAAATTACACAAATACTATCCAGAGCATGATGCTCAACCCGATTTCCGTAGCTGGAAACGTGTATAGCTATAGCCTGAATTTCGGTTACGCAGTAGCTCCGAATGCTCATGCTGTGCTGTTACATGTAAATGCTGTGGATAGCTACAATGTAACCTCCCTATCCCACCAAACCTATGGCATAGACTATCTGGCTCCTGTTGTATGGGCTCTTGCACCAGTTGGCGCACCCATCAATCCGGATACCTTCCCCGTGGTTTATGAATCTGCTGTCCTGCCTTTCGGAACAAACGTCGCTCTCGGCGTTGGATTCCAAGATATTCAGGGCTTCACGACTCTTGAAACCGGTGAATGGTGGCTGGATGCAGTAGCTGGAACCTGGCACAATGATTACCTCGTGTATTACACTGCTGCCAGCGGTATTACTGGAAACGCCACTAATGTAATGGTAACCTTGGACGGAACACCCGTAACCAATGGAACCATCACCAATGGCAGCTTTACAGCTAATGCCGGAACATTACCTGCTGGAAATCACACCGTGATTGCTACCGTAAAGGATAATGCAGGTAACGTTGGAAGTCTGTCCTACACCTTCACAATTACTGGTGGAGCACCAACCATCACCTTCAATCCTCTTACCGGTGGCGGATGGTGGCTCAATTCCACTAATGATAACACCCTTGGATTCTCTGTAACCACCACAAACCTGCTTGCTCAGGGTGGGGTGATTGCTAATATCTACACAGTGCCGGGTAATACCCTGTTACAGGGACCCATTACTCCTACTCCTGCTGGAACTCAGTATAGCATCTCCCTGTTAGGTGGGGTTATTCCTGCCGATCAAACCGGAATCCGTTTAGAAGTAGCCGCTACCGATGTTTGGGGCGGAACCTCTACCTCCACTCAGGTTTATGGTATTGATAACAGCGTTCCTGCTATCACCCTTACCAGTCCTGCAGAAGATGCACAATTTGTGATGGGTGCCACGGTTAATATCCTGGCAAGCATTACAGATCAGTTGGCAACTAAGGCTGCAAGCCAATTAACTGCCCGTCATGATTCTCGCATGGATAGATCCGGCTCTGGAATCCAAAGTGTGAAACTATCTGTCGTAGCTCCTGATGGCGAATATGCCTTCGATCCTATCACCTATCCTGCAAACACTCAGGTGGTAATGAAAAGCATGCTTGCCGCACAATATGGAACCTACATGATCAACCTCATTGCAACCGATGGTGCTGGCAACCAGGCTATGGTATCGCGTAACTTCATGGTTACTCCTGCCTCTGGTCCTGCTGTTAGCTTCAACGAAATTGCCGGTGGTTGGTTAAATTCTGTCACTATTAATCACCTTGGCTTCACCGTTACCAGCCCTGTTGCTGTAACTGTATCTGCTAACGTATATACCTATCCTTCCGAAGCTATGCTTATGGGTCCGCTTACCGTGAATCCTGTGGACGGTGTATATACAGTTAACCTTAATGGCGCAATGATCCCTGCGGATCAGACCTCCGTAAGATTACAGGTAATGGTTACCGATATCTTTGGTAATATTGTCGAAGCCAACAACTACTACAGTGTAGATAAATATGCTCCTGTCATCACCATCCTTAGTCCTGCCGAAGGTGCCGAGTTCACTCTTGTGGACGAAACCACCAAGGTTAGAATTGAGGCTCAGTTCTCCGACATGGCTGCCATGCTGAAAAATACTACCGGTTCCGGCATTGCCGCAAGCCGTATGGTAGTAATTGATCCCATGGGAACCCAGGTTGGTGCAGCTATTGAAACAGGTGCAGGAATCAATGAGACCATGACCGAAATCAATAACCTGATTCTTGGTGCTTACACAGCCCGCGTGACTGTGTGGGATATTGCCGGTAACCAGGCACAGGCAAGTGTGATCTTCACAGTGATCGCTGCTCCTCTGCCTCCAGTAGAACTGGAAATTTCGGATGCACATGCATACCCGAACCCCATGACTACCGAAACCGGTGCCAACTTCAGCGTAAGCCTAAGTACTGCCTCAACCGTTACCGTTAGAGTCTACGATTTTGCGGGACGTGAAGTGCGCACAATGGAAAATGCAGGCAGAGCTGATGGAAAAACCAAGCTTGTAATTGCGTTCGATGGTCGCACTAATGATGGTGTAAAATTGGCTCGTGGAACTTACTTCGCACGTGTCATTGCCAACGATGGCAAGAAGATAGTTGAAAAAATAGTGAAGATAGCTATCAAGAAATAAAGGTAAAGAGGGGAGGGGTATCCCCCCTCCCTTCCTACCGATAAGGAAGGAATAAATGAAGAACATTAAATCGATATTGATAGCCCTGATACTGATGATCTCTCTATCTTCTGTCTTTGCTGAAGACAATTCGGCTGCTGTTTATCAGCGCCTTGGCATCGATGCCCGTTCTATTGGTATGGGTGGAACTGGGGCGGCGTTCCTTGACAACGTTACCAGTACTTACCTGAATCCGGCAGCTCTGGCAGACGTGAAGAGAATCGAATTAGCAACAGCCACAAGACAGAACTTGGAATGGGATAAAGCACAAAATGCTTTAGCCTTGGGATTTATGCTTCCCATAGGTTATGTAGCTGCCTCCTGGCAGAATGCCACAGTATCTGATATTGCTGGCTTTGACGATCAGGATGCCCCTACATCCGCATTTGATAATTCCGATAACACGCTGGCACTTAGTTATGCTGCTAAAATTGCAAGACTGAATGTTGGAGTAACCCCTAAACTGTATCTTTCAAAAGTTGAAGACGAATCTACTACCGGTTACGGTTTAGATTTAGGAGCACTGTTTCACGTGAACCGCTATTTCAATCTTGGAATGGTGGTGCGTGATGTAATTTCCGATTACGATGGCGAAGGAACCGAAGTTCCGCGTGAATTCATTCCCTCTATTGCAGCATTCCCAATTCCCGGTCTTATTCTTGCAGCAGATTTATCTGGTGAGGACGATTTCGAGAACACCAGGCTGAAGCTTGGTGCCGAATACTGGCTGGGTGTGAGAGACGATAACGAAATTGGTTCCAGTCTCTCCGGAATTCGCATCAAAGAGAATGCAACGTGGTCTGACATTCTATCCAAAGTTCAAGCTGGTGTTCGTGCCGGTGCCAATGATGGTGCCTTCACAGCCGGTGCAGGACTGCGGTTCAAGATGCTGGAAATGAACTATGCTTATCAGATGGCACACGACTCATTACTAAACGATACCCATGTATATTCCCTCTTGCTGCGCTTTTAGTTCGGCAAACTGGAAATACAAACCATCTGGTATGTAACAAACTACTATGGCGACGTCCTCCGGGTGCATAACCCGGAGGAAGCTGCCCACCTTTAGGAGAAATAATGAAGAAACTAATTATCTTGTTGATAATCCTCCTTCTTTGCCAGTTTGCCTTCGCCATAATCGATAACAAAAGCTATGTAAATGCTCTGCAATATTACGAAATGGGCAATTATATAGCGACTAAGAATTCTCTGGACTTAATAGAAGCTCCAGATAATCAAAGCCCGGAGTTCGCACTTTTACGCGGAAAGGTATTTTTGGCAACGGGAGACTTCAAACAGGCTCACCTCTGGCTGGCTGAATATGGGAAATATTCCCTTGGTTCAGAAGCATTAGCCAGAGAAGATCTTCTTAACATGATCTATGAAGCGAGTTTATATCAAGAACAATCTCCCATAGCGGTTGCTTTGGGGAAATTAAAAGGTAATATAAATTCCAGCGATCCGGAATATGCACCAGTTATTACTCCTGATGGCAGAGGAATGTATTACAGCTCTTTACGGCGGGATGTTTTCGAACAAGAAAACATCTTTTATTCCACGATGTCCAATAACGTATGGCAAGAGCCTACAACAGTGCAAGCACTGTGCACCGATAAAAACGAATCAGTAGGTTCGATATCGGTGGATGGGCAAACCGCTTATCTGTTTGGCTTCTATCAGAATAACAACACCAATGGCGATATTTACAAGAGCATCCTTAGCAATGATCGCTGGACAAAACCTGCTATTATTGCAGAAGTATCCAGTCCGTTCTACGATTTACAGCCTTTTGTCTGGAAAGATCAAGTAATGTTCTTAACCAGTAATCGCCAGGGTAACAACGATAACTATGATCTCTTTGTTTCCGAGTTTGTAGGCGGGTATTGGACACAGCCCGTTAGCCTGGGTGAGGCGATAAACACTCCTTACGATGAACAATCTCCCTTCCTAAGCGATGATGGCAAGTATCTTTATTTTGCTTCTCGCGGATTCAGTAGTTTTGGTGGAAATGATATCTTTGTTGCAGAAAGGATTGGAAAATCCTGGACAGAGTGGTCAACTCCTCAAAACATGGGTCCCATCATCAATTCCGTGAAAGACGATCGGTACTTTTATATCTCTCCAGATAATCAAATAGCCTATCTTACTTCAAACCGGGGTGGTGGTATGGGTCAGGAAGATATATACTTTATCGATCTTGGCTTATTGCAGCTTGTAAAGGAAAAAATTGCTATGGCAAACGCTCCCAAGGGTGAGGATGGTGTTATTATTGATGCCACTCCGAATAACTTGGGTGACGTCCTGAAAATCAGTGGTGTGGTTGTGGATGAAAACAACCGTCCTGTTAAAACTGATATTGTATGGACTTATGTGTTCTACGATTCGGTATATATGCGTGTGATCCCTACTGATGAGATGGGTTTGTTCAGCTTTCATCTACCAATTACTGCAAACGGCATTGCCTACGAAATTGACGCTCCCGGATACAGGAAAACTGAAGGATCCATAGAGGTTCCTCCAGATAAAAACGAAGTGTTCGTAAACATCACCTGTGTAACAGATCCTGCATCTACTACTGGCGGCAACATTGCCTTGAACGGTAAGGTTCTGGATGAAAACAATAAGCCTGTGGAATGCATTATTCGTTGGGCTTATGTTTATAATGGTGAATTGAACGAAGTGTTAGTGGAAACCGGTAAGGATGGATCCTTCAAGCTATACATCCCCAAAGTTACCAAAGTTAAATACAAAATTGAAGAACCCAAATATGCTGTTCGCGAAGAGATTTTAACCCTTCCCGAAGGCATCGATAGCTATAGTGTAATCATTCGTCTTGTTTCCCTGGGTAACGATATCGTCCTTAGCGGAAAAGTTACAGACGAAAACGATGCCCCCTTGGTTGCAGACGTGTTTTGGGTTTATAGTAAAAACAACGAAACCGTGGAATACCGTGTTCTTTCCAATGTGGATGGCTCCTATACTGTTACATTGCCTCGTTTGGCAAGAATCAGCTATAAAGTAGCCAAACCTAACTACATGCAAATCTCTGGTGATCTGGATGTTCCAGGAAATCAGAGGGAAGTTACTAAAGATTTCCGTTTGGTAAAACTGGCAGAAGAAACAGTGTTCCAGCTTGAAAACGTGCAGTTCGAATTTGCCAAGGCAATTCTTACC
>JAQVMI010000078.1 GCA_028703735.1 Candidatus Cloacimonadota bacterium
CTCGGATAAAGGTTCCCCTTGGCTTTTCTGCCCGATTCGGGTGGCTACAGCCTCGAATAGCCGGCTGGAACACCTGATTCATCCGGTTTTGATGCATAAAACGTCAACAATTAGGATCATTATTCCTTTACTCACCAGATTAATCTGGTAATCCAACCGAATAAATTCGGTGTTCCAGATTATTCAATGATCTTTGAATACATATTCCGGATGTTGAAAAAGCCCTCAGGTCGAAGACTGTTGTAAAACCCCGAATTTCGGGGTTTTAGGATGATAGGCGGTGGTTTCAACCACCGTGTTTTGGGATGGAAAATAAACACGGTCTTTGAACCTCCTCCCTCCCCAAACATAGACTGCGTCTATGTTTGGGGAGGGAGGAGATAATCATGATATAAGGCTCTGTTTCGCATTTACACGTGGGATAAATCACCACGCCTATCATCCGGCACCTGTTGAAACAGGTTTGTCAACAATCTGAATCCCAAAGGGATGAAAGATTATAGCCCAGGGTGAAGCGATAGCGAAACCCTGGGTAGGAATGTAATTATAGCAAACCCCTTCAGGGATGACACAATAGACACTACTATCTGTCATGCAATAAGTTGTGTCGCCCATATAGGGTTGATATCCTTATTCCTTATGGTAACTGCCGTCGGAGGCAGTTATTAAATAATTCTTGATAACTGGGATTGGTTGCAACTATAATCCCTCAAATAACTTGCTGAATATACTGCTTCAATTAGCTTTTCGTCAGATGCTCGTTAATAGTGAACGTCGGCTTCAGCCGTGTGTGAAAACAATGTCGATAGCAAACGTATTACTTTACAAGTGGAGAACAAAAATGGGACAGAGTCACTTTCCAAATTATCGAGTCAATAGCTTCAAATATCTAGGCACAAAAGAAAATTTTATGACTATATTGCTGCCACATTCAAGCAATCAGTATCAATGTACTAATTCCATTATCTGCGCTTACCAAAAGTTTCTTTGTGTTTTGCTAACACCTGGCTTTTAACTTGTTCAGACGGTAAATAGTAATTCCTATTGTAGAGATAACTTTCGATTTTAGCTATATCTTCATCACATATCCCATAAAATGTATAATATAAAAGATCAGAATAATAGTAAAAAGGATCTACTATGCTATTGTGATCCCGTATGGCAGAGTCGATCATAGCATGATAATTCTCACTCTTTTCATCGAAAATAGTATTTTGAATATTCTTTAAGAACCTCATTTCTTCTTTGTAAATGGAATCATATTGCAAAACTATAGATTTTATCAAATGCTTGTGATAATTGTCTAACGTTGAGAATTTAGGCAACTTAATATCCTTTACTACATCTGGACTTAGGAAGTTTGGTTTTTCTCCAAATTTCAATAGAATAGTCCATAAAAAAAAGGATGATTTAAAAAACATGACATAGCTTTTTAATATGTCATTGTTCACTGTCTCATTTAATAAAACCCAAAATGCTTGATTATATTGTGAAAAAGCAATTGATTTTTCTGGTATAAGCAAACTCATCCCAGACGATGTTAGGACTATCGAATTCTCTGGAATGTTGTATGTTTTCGGGTACTTACGTCTATAGTACCTAAATGGAGACAACCTAACGTATGCATGAGGGAATCTGATACCGTAATCATGATCCAAATATATATATTTACCCTTTGTCATACCGAAACCATTTACATCTTTCGATCTCAGAGATTCTAATAGTCTGGGCATCAAATCTCTAGGTAAATCTAGGGGGTTATGTGTGTGCATCATTTTAGCATATCCCTTGAATTTTGAAGTCAACGAAACTCCATTATGGTAGTATTTATCGATAATTGTTATGTTCTCCATTGTATGTTTCAAATCTGAGAGATTCTTTTCCATTTCTTCAATACGGGTAAACACAACGTTATTTACAATACTGAGAGCTTTACTTTCTGCTATGAGCCATGTCTGTTCAACAGAAGAGACAATAAACACGTGATCGTTAACTGAATATACTGCATTATCTTTCCTAATGTAGACTAGTTTACGTGAATCTGACAATCGTATTGAATAAACTGTTTTATCCTCTCTAATGGGATATAATGTAACACCATAGGTGAAAACACCGGCAATATCTTTAATGATATCTTGTTGAAAGCGACGTTTAACATCTTGTTCTGCTAGGTTATGAGTCCCTTTAATTGCACCTTTTTTGGATACCCCTATCAGACAATATCCACCGCCTGAATTTACAACTGCGCAAACAGATTTTTTTATATCATCATACGAATCCATGTCAAATTCATCAATATAAGTAGTTGTCGCATTACTCTTAATCAAATCAAGAATATTGATCATCTTTGGCTCAATAACAGATATAAACTCAATAGGATTCAAAAATGCTTTTAATAAGTTCTCGTAATTTGGTTGTACCAAACGGAACCAAGATACTCTAACTCCAATCTTATCAATATGGTGCGCATCAGAGAACTGAAGTAATGCTATAGGATTTTGTCGTCTAGCAGTGTGTTCGAAATAAATCTGGATGTGTTCGACATTAGTTTCATTACAATAACAAACTCCGTTTAATCTGCTATGAGACAAAGAACGCGATCTATATTCATGTTTTGTGTCGTGATATATCCCCTTTTTACAGTCAGTATGTGCATCTAAACAGATGCAGTCGAGCTTATCCAGATGATTAAGCGTTGAAATTAAGTTCCAGTTTGACATATAGTCATCGTTCTCTAATGGCGGGTCTGATGAGTATCCCGCCTGGTGAAGTATATCTTCAATATCTCCGATTGGTTTATCCGGATTGAAGATCACAAGTAGATGTATACAATCTTGAGTTTCTAACTCAACACCAGGCAGTATTGTTACCTGCTCAAAGAGATTCAAGTCTGAGTCAATTTGTTCTATTGTTCGGTTTATTTGCACTCCGTCTATTCTTGTAGCGTCATCGCGCTCTTTGATCAATTTTTGTTTTATTTTAAGTAGCTCTTTATAGCCGTGTATGGTATTGTGGTCAGTGATAGCAATTAATTTTATCTGTTTTTCTACGGCTGTTCTAAGAATATCAAGGTATTCAGATTCCCCTTTGTTTCCTTCGTAGCATTTTATAGAAGCTGGCGTGTGAATGTGTAAATCAACTCTGACAAAATCTTCCATGTCATCTCCCTATTGATGAATTTAATAGATTTTAATGCTAATGCTGTATTCTGATATGTGGATATCTAAATCTCTCCCACTACCATTATATTGCAACACCTCGTAATAGTGAATTTGAAGTCTTGTCTGTTTCATTGTCATTTCTCCTTAGATTAAATTTAGAGCCAACCTATTTCATGACGGGACAAGCATAATGCCCCCATCCCAGCAATTATACATCTCATAAAAACTTCTCCCAAGGTTATTGACTTACATCCATTTCTTAGTTTAAACACAGACGCGCTTTTACAGATTAGTAGAATAATACACTGTAGAGCAACCAGTGTATTGATAGGATAAATGTCAAGCAATTTGTCGAGTGCAACTCACAAATATGGATATCTGAATGTTGGTTTATTCTCCGAACATCTCTTTCCCAAAGCGAATATGCGGATCCTGCTACGCAGTGGGATTGGCTGGTTTCAAAACCTTGTTTTAATGTAGCGTAGCGGATGAGTTTCAATCATTATTTTAAAGATATGTAAAACAAACACTATAGCACTCCAGAACACCAACACTCCAATACCCCATCGTTACAATTAATCCTATAATTTAAGAAAGACCCACAAGTATTGTTAACTGAGAATTGAGCTATTTATCCATCATTGATATTTTGATTAAAAGAAAACATGTATTATTTTGTGCTTGACAGAATATCGGTCTATGGTTTAAAAGGGCGGAAGTAGTATTGGTTATTGGAGGTAGCCTTAATGTTAAATACCGTGTTATGCTATATTATTGAGATTCAAGGGTTGAAGCGTCTCCAAATAGACACAATTAATCTCGAGTCTATGAGATAGTATGCTAAACATGAATAATAACTTAGGCAGAAAAGCTACTATTAAGAAAACTGTAAAAACTGATTCTGACAATGTAATCAACAAGAAGAGTTATAAACATATCAAAGTCAATAAAATCGGATATAGTGTAGGAGCTGTTAATATTCTTTCTGATTTAGGTATGAACACTTTAGGAGAAGTTTTGAAGCTTGACATTCTTGAATTAGCAAAGTGGAGAAATTGCGGAGAAAGGCTTGCTTCAGAGATTTATTATAAGAGCACAGAATATATTGATGGTATTATTAACGATAAGGTTAATAAAAATGCATTTACCAAAGATATCGTAGGCTTTAATCAATACTTTCACAATGATCCGCAAGAAGCTATCAGGAAATTGATACTAACGGTAGCTGTTAATAGACAAATGCTGGATGAATTCCCTGTATTTAACGAATATTCTTTTGTACCTTATGACGTAGAACTCCACTCATCTTACGCAGGAGATACTGATACAAAAAAATTGAAATTGACAGATAAAGAAAACGGACTGCTCAAGGATTGTGGGATTAGTAATATTAAAGAACTCCTTATGGCGCATAGCCAAGAAATTGCTCAAACTAATAACTACGGGTATGCTTTATTGAGTAATATTCTAATGAAACTTTCAAATTATCTTCTTGATCGCCCAAAAACAAAAAACCTCTTCGACTATATAGAACAAATACCCATAACTCATAAAAATATGCAGCTTTTTTTGGAATATTTATGCTCCGAAACCGGACAATATATCTCGTTTAAAGAAGTTGGTGAGAGACATGGTGTAACTAAACAATGGGTGCATAATATAACAGAAAAGTATTGCACTTACATTAAAAACAGAAACATGAACGACGACACACTTGACGATGTTCTAACCCCTGTTACCGAATATCTTAAGAAGTACAAAGGTGCAATCAGGATTCAGAACTTTTTGGAAGAGCAATGTAAAGCATATTGCCTGGATGACGTTTCTCTAAGAAGATACTTACGGTTTTCTGCTTTAGTGCCAAAGATAGTGGAAATAAATCAAGAAATGGATTTATTCTGGGAAAGGAAGATACCATGTTTAAATTGCAGAAGCTTCAAAGACGAGTTTTCTACACATGGTAACAAAGGGAATGAAGCGCTGGAACTTATTGATAAATATTGCATTTACAGTAACTGTCGAACAAGAAAAGAAAGAAGCTTTGATCTTGGACAGATCATTTATTACAGCCCATACTTACAGGCACGGCAAGCCATCAATATGGTTAGCTTGCCGGAAACTAAAAAAGATGCACAGCTGGATTTCTCTGAATTTTATAAGGCATTGAATGTGAATCTTGGCGAAAAACAAAGGGAACTTTTAGAATATATTTGGAAAAATGGGTGTGCGATAAACCAAACCAGGCTTGAAGCATACTGCAGGATAAAAAAAATCGACCTGAATTCTGTAGTTATTGAAACCAATGCTGCTTTCTTTGAGAAATTCGGGAAAGAGTTGATTCAATATAACCATTCTGAAGAGAACTGGGAAATTAATGACACATTTCTTAGTGGCATAGCCAATGAAACCCACGATACTGAACAGTCTGTAAAATATAAAGAGAGTGTAAGCCTCAATAATTCAGTTGTGCCAGGAACAACAAACCAGAGCTTGGGAGATTATCTACTGGAAATGCACAAAACTATGTTGCGGAATACTCTTAGCAAAGCTAACCATTCCTATAAATTCTATTGGGCAGAAGCACTGTTTTACTTTATCGCACAAGGAAAGACCGTGGTTTCTCTAAGAGAAATGGCAGCTTGCATGTGTGCACATGCTTGGGATGATGTTTTAGTGAAGAAGTATAGCTATAATAATGACGATTGTATTCGGGTAATTGTTAAAGAGCTCTATATCACTCTAACGATATCTCCAATTGAAAAATTGAATACTATCTACACACTTATGTTAAAAACAATATCAAAGAACGAAGAGAACAAGCTGCTAAAATATGTACCCACGCACTTTATAAACAGTTATAAGTGTAATATTAATAACAGCTAAGTACTTGTAGATTTTTACACATTGGGAGACCATGAACTAACGTTCAATGAAACAGCTACCCTAGTAAGGCATTCTGATGAACTCTTAAGAGAAGTGAATATTATGAAGCTTGAGTACTTTAATAATCTCCAGTAATAGATGAGTTGTAAAGATGTATAAAATAAAGTGTTTAGAGGGTTCAAACCTGCCAAAATTGACTGATAATTTGAAAGTAGAAGATGCTTTCTTTGCCTTAAGACCTGTATTCTTTGAGGAACTTGATCTACTAGGATTTGATAAGAAATGGATTTATCCAAAATCAGAAGCACCTTTGCTTTGGGCAAGTGGAAGAAGATACTTTTACAAAGGCTGCTATGTTGCAGAAGTTTCTGGAGGGGATATTTTTACAGCCCCAGTGGTGAACATATTCCATGAGGGAACACTTAAACCAATAAATATAGAGGAGTTAGCCAATCAAAATTTGAAACAACTTCTTATCTTAGAAAATGAAGCAAAGCTTTTTGTAAACAACGTTTACAAAAACCGCGATGACACATCTTTTCTTACCGTTTCATTCAGCGGAGGAAAGGACTCCCAGGCAGTTTTGGATTTAGTAATGCAAGTAGTGCCACCTGAAGATTTCGTTGTTGTATACAATGACACAGGTATGGAAATGCCTTATGTTTCAGAGTTGATTGAGCAGTCTATACGTAATTATAGTGAATTAGGAAGTCCGCTCAAATTTATTGTAAGCAATACGGATAAAGACATTTTGCAATTGTGGAATAACTTTGGTCCACCTACTAGAAAACATAGGTGGTGTTGCACAGTTTGTAAAACTGCACCTTTTGTTAATTTGATTAATACATTAAACGTGGGGAATGGCTTAGTAATAAACTTTGCAGGCATAAGATCTGAAGAGAGTGCAACACGTAAGAGTTATGAAAGAATCAATATAATTGGAAAGCACAGAAACGTATCAAGCATCCATCCGATTTTTAACTGGAGTTCATTCGAAGTTTATTTATACTTGATGTACAAAGGTATCAGATTAAACAAAGGATACCGCTATGGCTTATCGAGAGTTGGTTGCTCTGTATGTCCTTTTTCATCTCCACTTTCAGAGTATATAAACTATAAATTATACCCAACCAGAATGGGTAAGTTGCTAAACGTAATAAAGGCATCACTTCTTAAGGGAAGAGTTAAAGAGTCAGAAATTGACAATTATTTGCAAGAAAAGAATTGGGCAAAAATAATCCGCTCTGAGAGTATAACGGATTTCAGCTCTAAATACATGCTACAGATTCAATCAAGTGATTGTGTTGTTACAACAAACATAACGGCTAAACAGATATTTTTCGGCTTTTCGATTCTGTCAAACTTTAGAATGAAAGCTCATAATGAATCTTATCAAATGGAGTTTATATGCAATAATACAATTGTATATACAGAAATAGCCAAAGAACATGATATGTATGTGCTTGTATTCAAAAACATAGGAAGTAGTCCAACTATTATTGGTGTTATTAAAAGGATACTTAATAGACTTGTATATTGTGTGGGTTGTAGAGGGTGCGAAGTAGAGTGCCCTACTGGAGCATTATCGATGGTAAATCAAACAGTAGATTTGAACATCTGTTCTCACTGTTTGAAATGTCTGACAGCATTTGATTATGGCTGTTTAAACGCAAATTATAGGATTAACATCAAAGGAGAGTCGCAAGTGAATAGCATTGGAGCTTTAAACAGATATTGGGGTTTTGGTATCAGAAACGAATGGCTGTACGGTTTCTTTATAGATCATGATTCGTGGATGACTAATAATACACTTGGTGAAATCCAGTATAG
>JAQVMI010000079.1 GCA_028703735.1 Candidatus Cloacimonadota bacterium
GATATAGTAATCGAAGAAGCAAAGCCAGATACTACAGTGGTAAAAACTGAAGTAGTATGGGAGGGAATAGACAAGCGTTACTTCCCTGTTATAGAATCCTCTTTTGAGTACCTTAATGTGATGAATATGGTAAGTGACAGCACTTTTCTGTATCTGGAGGATGCCACACTTTCTGCCAAAAATACCACCTTGAAGAAAGCAAATATATACGGTAAGAACATCAAAGAAGAGTTTAGTTTCGGCAAAGAATCCAGCTTTCATACCTGGGTGAATGATACAGTATATTACCTTGATGCTGGCAAATTAAAATCTTACAATTCTGCTACTTCTACACGTAAGGAAGTTACTGCCGAGTTAGATTATCAGTATGACAAAGCTTTGCTCAACCAAAGAGTTTTCGAACAAGCATGGGGTGCTTTTGGAAGCAATTTTTACGATCCTGATATGCATGGTAAAAGCTGGAAAAAGCTATACGATTTCTATCGTCCCTATGTGGATAAAGCCCGTTCAATAAATGACATAGCAGAAATCATAAACGAGATGATTGGCGATGTTAATGCTTCCCACACAGGTTTTTACCCTCGGGTAGAAGGCATCCGCCGCAGTATACCCATTGCCTTTCTGGGAGTGGAGCTGGATTTAGCCAATGTATTACCAGAGGGTGTTAAGGTAAGCATCGTTTATCCCACTTCCCGTTTGGGTTCTTTTTACAAGCTTAAGGAAGGCGATCTTATCTCTCATATTAACGAGATTAAAATTACCGCAAGTACACCCTTGGATTCTCATTTAGCGGGAAAAATTGGAAAGAAAATATCGCTTCGCCTCGTGAAAGACGGAATTGTTTCCGATGCTGTAATTACAGGTTTAAGCTATTCCGAAGCCTACAATCTTTGGTATAAATACTTCACAAATGCAAACCGCCTAAAGGTAGAATTACTCTCCGATTCCAAACTTGGATACATACATATTCCTTCTATGGGCAACACGGATTGGTCTAATTTCTACACAGAGCTATTCCGCGATAATTACGACAAAGATGCACTGGTTATAGATGTGCGTGGTAACACGGGAGGATACATTCACGATCAGATTATCTCGCTACTGTTAAAAAAACGCTATGCATATTCTAAAAGCCGCAGTTTAAGCCATAATCTGCGCTATGAACCCAGACGCTCCTGGGATAAACCTACCATAGTATTGGTAAACGAAGAATCATTCAGCGATGGAGAGATTTTCCCAACCATCTATCAGGAACTAAAGCTGGGAAAAGTTGTAGGGACTCCCTCCAGTGGAGCAGTGATAGGAACGTGGCATTATTATTTGATGGATGGCTCTTCCATGCGTATGCACGGAACAGGTTGGTATAAGCTGGATGGCTCTAATATGGAAGGTAGTGGTGCTATGCCGGATATAATTGTGGATAATTCTCCCGAAGATAAAATCGCCCGGCGCGATCCACAATTGGAAAGAGCGGTAAAAGAACTATTAAAGGAACTTAAATAATGGATTCAGTCGAAATAAGCAATCTGGTGCTCCGCGCTACTGCACTAACCAAAACTAACTGGCTGCATGCGGTTTACATTTTGGAGCAAGCCTTGGATGAATATCCTGATAATCTTAGAATTTTACTGAATTTGGGAGAGATCTATTTGGAGCGGCAAATCTTTGTAAAAGCTCTGGGTTACTTTCAAAAAGCAATCGCTGTAAAACCAAACGATCCCTATATCTTAACTATTATTGGTAATTGCTATTATGCTACAGGAGAATACCGTTTAGCTCTTAGCTACTATAATAAAATTACAGATGTCACTCCTGAAGTATTGTATAATACAGCTCTTTGCTTAACTTACTTGGGCATGAATAAAGAAAGCATCACAGTTTTGGATAAGCTAATCCAGTTTTTACCGGATAACCCCTTCATTCACTTTATGCTAATTGAGCAATACATGCGAATCCAGAATTACGAAACTGCTTTCCAGTATCTTACTAAGGCAGAAAAAAGATTTGGTAATCACAAACAATTGTTGCTGCTCTCGGCTATTTTGCACGCCAAACGGGGTATTTGGCTAAAAGCTTACCATTGTTTTGCGGAATATAATACCATGAATAGAATTGTAAATCCAGAACAACTAATAGCTTACTCACAAGCTGCTCAGAAGATTGGTATGGATAACCGCGCTGTGGAACTGCTAAAAAGTGCCTTGTCCTTCAATCCCTATATAAGCTCCACTTATGAAGAACTGGTACGGCTACAACTGCAAATGAACGATTATAAAGGTGCCAGAGAAAGCATGAAATTAGCAAAAAAGCATTTAGTCCGCATCAGTCCCGTGCTAAAAATCCTGCAAGAGAGAATTCACAACGAAGAATAATAAAACACCCTAAACCGAACTTTAGTTCATAGTTAATCCACATTTCACCTGTAGTATGTTCGCATCTTCCTTGCTTGAATTAAGGAATCATTACGGAATCAATAAGGACTTCATCCATAATGAGTCCTTAATGATTCCTTAATTCAAGCAAGGAAGTGTTTATTTTACCAGAAAGAAATAGCTCTGTTTTAGCATATTTCCACAAGTTATTTTTCTATCATGAAATGTTTTTTGCATGATTTTGTAAATATTTCAACAATGGGAACCTTTCTTGCTGTACAGTAAAGAAAAATAACAAAGAATGAAGTGAACATGAAAACAACAAAGCTTTTTCTCTCCGTAATCCTTTTTGCGATGTGCTTAACTGTTTGGGCTGCAGAGCCCACTCGTTCGGTTGATCCCCTTATTTTACCTGAATGGCATCAAACCAATCCCTGGAATGGCAGATGCCCCGGAACAGGACCAAATAGGGCACATGCCGGCTCACATGCATTGGCTTTGGCAAAAACTATGAAGTATTGGGCTTACCCAACTTATGGAACCGGAAGCGTTTCTTACGTGGATGACGATTACGGTCCCATCTTCCAAAACTTTACAGCAGATATAAACTGGAGCGGGATGAGTAATACCTTAGTTTTCCAAACTACCCTGCGGTTTATCTATATGGTGGGCGCTTCAGCCTATACGAATTATGAGGTAGATTATTCTACCTCCACTCTTGCAAACGTGCAATCTGCCCTGATAAATAACTTTAGCTATGCAGGCAATATAATGTTTCGCAATAGGACAGATTTCACCAATTTCTATTGGAAAAGCATGATTAGGGAAGAATTAGATAATGCTCGTCCGGTTATTTATGCTGTTACGGTTTCCAGTGGAGCAGAGGTTGCCTTTATTATCGATGGTTACAATGATGAAGGTTTGTTCCATATCAATTGGAGCGACGATAACTATCCGAACAGTTGGGTGGATCTAAATTCATTAACCGTTTGGAATCAAGCCATTGCAAACAATAATCAACGCATGTTAACCGGAATTATGCCAAGCTTGGGTCCAGATAATATTGACGAAAACTTCGAAACAGATTTCACTAATTTCAACTGGCAATTTTCAGGACATCAAAACTGGAGCATATCCAGTGAGTCTGCTTTCTATGGTTCACAATCTGCAAAAACCGGCAATATAAACGACAATCAAACCACTTCCATGTTCATTCAAATAAATGTTACTAATCCAGATACAATAAGTTTCTTCAAAAAAGTATCCTGCGAATCCGAACCTAACCACTCCTATGATCATCTTGCGTTTTTTATTGATAATGTGGAACAAGAACGCTGGAGCGGAGATGGAAATTGGGCATACCACGAATACACGGTTTCGCCGGGATTGCACACCTTCAGATGGACGTATTCCAAAGATGGAGCTTCAACCTATTTCAGCGATTGTGCTTGGGTGGATGCCATAGATTTTCCTGAGGGAACTACACCTCTAAACGAACCTTTGTTTGTGGAAGCAGAAGTATCGCTGGGAAACCAAATTACTCTGAACTGGCAAGCTCCACAAGGGGCAAGTCCCACATTAACAGGCTATAAAATATTCCGCAATGGAGTAAGTATAGCTCAGTTTAACAACCCCACGATGAGTAGCTATATAGACTATAATATGCCCAATGGTGATTACACATATTTCTTAAGGGCAGTGTACACAGAAGGTTTATCTAACCCCAGCACTTCTACTACAGTTACGGTCGAAGTGCCCTATGCGCCTACAAATCTTACTGCCACACTCACAGGAGTAAATACAGCAACCCTTGCCTGGCAAGCCCCACCTCTTTTAAGAAATAGAGCACTTATGGGGTATTATATCTACAGGGATGATGTGTTGATTGCTCAATTAGAAAACCCCTTGGCAGTGGAATACGATGATCCTGGATTGGATTTGGGAGTTTACTACTACGAGATTTCTGCATTGTATCAAACCGGTGAATCTGACCGTAGTAACGTGGCACAGATTGCTATTGGAGTACCGGAACCACCTTCCAATTTACGTGCAACTGTAGTAGGTAGTACTGTAAATTTAGCTTGGAATCAGGTTAGTGATACCACTTTTTTAACCGGTTTTAAGGTATTCCGCAATGGAGTGATGGTAGCCACTATAAACAATCCCAATCAGCTAAGCTTCAGCGATACGAATTTACTAAATGGAGCTTACAGTTATTATGTAAGAGCCGTTTATGTTGATGTGGATTCCGGAAATTCTTCCACTGTTCACGTAGTGGTAGAGGTTGCTTATCCACCCACGAATGTTACCACAATAGTAACAGGTGATGATGTTCAGATAAATTGGGTTAATCCTGTGGCTGTACGCGCTTTAACACACTATTATGTGTATCGTAATAATCAGGTCATAGCCGCTGTATTTAATCCCAATACCACAAGTTATCAAGACCAAAACCTTCCCAATGGTCTTTACACCTATAAAGTTTCAGCTTTCTATTCTGGAATTGAATCTCCATTATCTGCTCCTGCCACAGCCTTGGTGGAAGTTCTGTATCCTCCCACAAATCTAACGGCTTCCGTTAGCCTGGCAGATGTTCATTTGAATTGGGTGATGCCGGTTGTTCAGGGTGGATTAACCCGCTCGTTTAATGGATACAATATATATAGAAATGGGGTTCTTGTCCACTTTGTAACCCCCGGAACCATTACCAGTTACACGGATAGTGCTTTAAACAATGGCACTTATAACTATGCTGTAACTGCCCTGTATAGCAGTGGCGAATCCACTTCTATTACTGTAAATAATGTTGTAGTGGAAGTTTTGTATCCCATCACCTCAATTACTCATGTTGTAACAGATGATGATGTGCTAATTTCCTGGCAGGCAGCAGCCACATCACCTAATGGCAGAAGTTCCCAAACTCGAGAGGTTCTTCGCTATAACGTGTATAAAGAGGGTGTTTTCCTTTCTTCCACCACAGATCTAAGCTATTCTGATAACAACCTTGCCAATGGTGTTTATCATTACTACGTAAAAGTTCAGTACGTAAGTGGTGAATCTACTGCCAGCCCCACAGTAACTGCTACTGTGGAAGTTCTTTATCCTCCCACAAATCTACAGGGAATAGCAATAGATAACGATGTGCAGCTTGTTTGGAATGTCCCTGCCACTTTTGGTGGTTTGAGCCGTGGATTACTTGGCTATCGGGTTTATCGTGATGGTGCTTTAATAGCTTCACCTACTTCTCCTGTATATAATGACAACAATCTACCTAATGGATTGTATGATTATCAGGTTTTTGCCAGATATAGCAGTGGTATTTCTGCTCCTACCGATATGATTCAAGTTTTGGTGGAAGTGCTTTATGCTCCAAACCAGCTTAGCATAAGTGTATCGAATCATAATGATATTAGCCTTAATTGGCAAATCACCAATAGAAGTGTTTTGGGTTACCAGGTTTTCCGTAATAATAGCCTTATTGCCGAAACTCCACTACTTACATTCGCTGATAACAACATGGCTGATGGAAACTATAGTTATAAGGTTTGTGCTGTTTACGGATCTGGGATTTCCCCCGCCAGCAATACTGTAAGTGCCTTTATCGAATTCCCTTACCCTCCCCAAAATATTGTTGCCACTGTAAATCAAGCTGATGTACTACTTTCGTGGCAGGTAGTTCCCGGAACCAGTGTGGTGTATCACATTTATCGTGATGGCGTCCTGATAAGCTCTACCAGTAATAGTTTCTATAATGATCCCAGCCTTAATAATGGCAGTTATGATTATTTTTTAACCAGCAGCAATGCATCAGATTCTGGTGTTTCGGATGCTTCTGGAACCGTAACAGCGACTGTTAATGTACTATATCCCCCGCAAAACCTAAGTGGTTCTGTAACTGGTGATGATGTAACACTTTATTGGATTGCTCCTGCAAATGGACCTCGTGACCTGTTAGGATACAATGTTTATCGTAATGGTGCGTTTTTAGCTACAACCAGCCAGACCAGTTATCTGGATAACAATTTATCCAATGAAACATACAGCTACTATGTAACAGCCATATATACGAGCCAGGAATCTGCTGCTTCAAACACCATACACTTAATGGTGGAAGTAATGTATCCCCCCACAGGTTTATCTGCAAATGTAATAGGTGACGATGTTTACCTAACCTGGACTGCTGCTGCTACTTCCAGAGCCATTCAAGGCTATAAAGTATATCGCGATAATGTAGAAATTGCCCAAACGAATCTGCCAAGTTATGTTGATTCCAACTTGGCAAATGGAACCTATTATTACTTTGTGAAGGCTGTTTATATCGGTGGAATTTCTGAACCCACGTCAACAGTGGAAGCCATAGTGGAAGTGTTGTATCCCCCATCAGGTTTAAGCTATAGTATAGATGATGACGATATTCTGCTTTCCTGGCAAGCTGCTCCCCAAACAGGGGCAAGCAGAAGTTTGCAAGGATACAAAATTTACCGGAATGGCTCCTTGTTAACACAGGTGAATAGTCTTTCTTACACAGATGCCAGCCTTGCAAATGGTGTTTACCAATATTATGTAAGTGCTGTTTATACCTCTGGCGAATCTTCGAACTCTGAAACCGTGGTTGTGAATCTGGAAGTACTTTATCCTGCCACAAATCTTAGCTATCAGGTTAGTGGAGACGATGTGTCACTTTCCTGGAATATTCCCGTTACATCTGGTGGTTTGCGTAATCTGTTGGGTTATAAAGTATTAAGAAACGGGTTAGTGATTAACCAAGTGGTTAGTAATGCTTATTCGGATAATAATCTTGCCAATGGTATCTACACTTACTCCATTATTGCTGTATACTCCAGCGGTGAAGCAAATCCCACAGAAAGTGTGGAAGTATTAGTAGAAGTATTATATCCAGCCTCCAATCTCACCTACCAGGTGGTGTCCGATTCTGTTATCCTTTCCTGGAATGCTGCTCCAAATTCTGCCCGAGCCCTACTTGGCTACAAGGTTTATCGTGATGGAATTCTGCAAAGTACTGTAACAGAGCTTACTTATAGCGATGTTGATCTCGCCAATGGCAGTTACACATACTATGTTACTGCTCTATATGGCCCAGGAGAATCAGTGGCTTCCAATATCGTTACAGCCACAGTGGAGGTTTTGTATCCTGTTACTAATCTGCAGTATATCGTAAATGGTGATGACGTAACCCTTTCCTGGATTCTTCCTGCTGTTTCAGGAGGATTACGCAACCTGATTGGATATAAGGTAAAGCGTGACGGCGTGTTAATTGCCACCACAAGTGAGCTGAATTATACTGATAACAATCTAACAAATGGCATTTATCAATACAACGTTAGTGTTGTGTATGATAGTGGCGAATCCACCGTTTCACCAAGTGTGGAAGTATTAGTAGAAGTATTGTATCCCGCAGCAAATCTCTATTATCAGGTTACCGCCGATGATGTGAATCTATCCTGGAGTGCTGCACCAAATTCTGCC
>JAQVMI010000080.1 GCA_028703735.1 Candidatus Cloacimonadota bacterium
AGCAGGTTTGGAAATATTGTATGTGGATGTGTATGGCAATGGATACATTATTGGTAATGATGGCGAAACCATTAGCACTTTCGCTGCCCCTGCCGGAATGAATATAAACCGCAGTTTTGCCTATGGACCCATAGATACTGAGGCTGGAGGTGATCTTGCTTTTTGCAGTCGTAGTGGACATATTTATGCCAGTTCCATAACCGGTGCAAATATATACTCTTACCATGCGGACACCTCATTTTTGTTTACTCCTGTTTTGGCAGATTTGGATGGAGATGGATACAGCGAAACCATTGCCGGAGGTTTGGATGGCAAGCTTTATGCAGTTCAGGCAAACGGATATATGCCCTTCGGTTTCCCTGTTGATCTTGGTTCTGCTTTCCATTGTGAGCTTGCAGCAGCAGATTTTGATGATGATGGAATATTTGAAATTGTTGCAGGAACTTCCGAAGGTAAGCTATATGTTCTGGATGGACAGGGAAATATAAAACCTGGATTCCCCATCCAATTTACTGGTTCCATAACAGGCTCCCCCACAATAACTAATGGCAAGCGCATCGTTTGTGCTACCGGAACACAGATACACATTGTTAGCCCTGATGGCGTTATACTGAACAGCAGAAACATCGATACCCATATAACCGGTGGCTTTGCCATGGCTGATCTTACCAATGATGATTGGGGTATGGATATAGTAGGTATCAGCTTAAGTGGCGTAGTTTACGCTTTCGACCAAAATGGGTTGGATCTTAGCGGATTTCCTGTTGCAACAGGAGTTAACTTTAGTTGCCCTCCCCTAATTGCAAATATGGATGATGATCCTGAACTGGAAATTTTGCTTCATAGCTATGTTAATTCGGTTTATGGATTCAATCACGATGGCAGCCCGCTTGGCGGATTTCCTTTTATAACCACCTATAATGGTAGTTCTCCTGCCTCACTAATAGATTTTGATGGCGATGGCTTTACCAAAATGGTGATGGGGCATTCCAATGGAGTCCTTATGTTGAATCTTCGCAGAAGTGCCAGTGGTCTTGCACCCTGGACAACCTTCAGAGGAAGCTCTATGAGGCAGGGATCCTTTGCTTCCACAGGCTATGTGGGAAATGAAGATAATCTGCAAAACCAAGTTATCACAAGTTTAATGCAAAACTACCCCAATCCTTTTAACCCAAGCACAACCATAAACTTTAGCATAGCCAAACCAGCTTTTGCAAAACTGGAGATATTTAATATTAAAGGACAGAAAGTTGTATCCTTACTGAATGATACAAAGGCTGCCGGAGCACATAGCATTGTGTGGGATGGCAGGGATGAAAAAGGCAGAGGTGTCTCAAGCGGTGTGTATTTATATCGCTTAAATGTGGAAGGCAAGACACTGCAAAGAAGGATGTTGTTGCTAAAATGAGTATTGCAAAGAATATAGAAATTATCCGTAGTAAGATAGACGCTCAATTAGAAAAATCGGGACGCTCACATGAAGAGATTACCTTAATAGCGGTTACCAAAACCTATCCTGTGGATGCTATTGAATCTGCCCTAAAAGCAGGCATAAAGCACATTGGCGAAAACAAAGTGCAGGAAGCCACGCGCAAAATCCCTTTAATTAGCACACCTTATGATGGATTCCATTTTATCGGGCACTTGCAAAGTAACAAGCTTAATGCACTACTAAATCTGAAACCTTGCCTGATACACTCCATAGATTCGGTTTACGTGGCTCAGAAGCTGCACCTTGCCTTGGGGAGGTCTAACCGATTTTCAGATATACTTATACAGATAAACAGCAGTGAAGAAGAAAGCAAAAATGGGCTAACCTTTGATACAGCAGTTTCGGCAATTTTAGATATTTCACGATACAGCACTCTTTGTATCCGTGGGTTAATGACAATTGGCAAACTGGATGCTCCCGAGGTTAGCCGTCCCTTGTTTGCTAAAATGAAGCAGCTTTTTGAGGAACTGAAACAAATGGATATCCCAAACGTAAAAATGGATTACTTATCCATGGGGATGAGCCACGACTATTTGATAGCCCTGGAAGAAGGCTCCAATATGCTTAGAATAGGCAGTGCGATATTTGGAAACCGTAGCTATGGAGGGCGGTCTTGAGTTATTTAATTGCCTTTGTTATAGTAATAATAGCCTATCTTTATGGCAGCTTTTCCACAGCCAGGATAGTAACCAAAAGCGTAAGATCTTTAAATGTTTACAAGGTTGGCAGCGGATTTGCCGATACCGAAAACATCTATGCCAATATCAGCAAACCCCTGGGTGTATTGGTAGGTGCCTTGGATGTAGCCAAAGCCTATGTCTTTCTGCTAATTGTGGAAATGGTGCTGCGATTAATTGACCGTACAGGAAGTTTTTCAGGAATATCCACTCTGTATCAGGCAAACCTAATGTTGCTTTATGGAACAGGCATGCTGGTGGGACATTGTTTACCATACAGCCATCACTTCCGGGGTGGACGTGGAATATTTACCTATATGGGTTTTTTAGCCTATTTTGCTTTTTACCCAATGTTGATCACTGCCATAATTGCCTGGATATTAGTTGCCCGTTTCAAGCAAATCCGGTTTGCTCAATATCTGGTGGTAATTTTACCTGTGGTGTTGTTTCAAGTTTTCTATAGCGTTTTCCCCGTATTACGCAAAGATCTCCCTCCCTATTTTGTGCCCATCATGCTGGGTGTGGCATTATTGATGGGAATCCTGAATATCCTGGTTTCCAAGAAACTTGGCGAAATCTGATTTATTAGAAGGTTTATCATGCTAAAAGTAATTCCGGTTGACAATCACAAGCAATTAGTTCAGTTTATAATGCTGCCCTTCGATTTATACAAAAACGTTCCAGAATGGGTTCCTCCATTGATTAGCGAACAAAAAAAGTTCTTTAACCCCAAAAAGAACCCTTACTACCTGCATTCTGAGGTTAAACTTTTTTTGGCAATGCAAGATGGTAAACCTGTTGGCAGGATTTCTGCTCAATCGAACACACAGCATAATAAGGAGCACAAGGAAAACATTGGTTTCTTTGGGTTTTTCGAATGCATTGATGATCAGAATGTGGCTAATGCCCTGTTTGAAGCTGCCTACGAATGGAATAAATACAGGGGGTTTACTTCCATGCGGGGTCCCATGAACTTCAGTGTGAACGAAGAATGCGGATTGCTGATAGATGGTTTTGACACACCTCCAATGGTGATGATGCGTCATGACCACCGCTATTACCAAAAACTGTTCGAAAACTGGGGTTTAACCAAAACTATGGATTTGTATGCTTACCTTAGTGAGCACAAAACCATGCCCGAACGCATAGGAAAAATGGCAGAGCTATTAACCAAACGCAATAAAGTGGTTATCCGTAGTTTATCCCGGGATAAGAAACAAATGAAAAAGGACATTGAAACTGTATTTCAAATTTACACCAAAGCCTGGGAATACAATTGGGGCAATGTTCCTATGACAAAAGCAGAGTTTGATCATATTGTAGGAGAGCTGTTACCCATAGCAGATCCGGATTTAATCTTTATTGCCGAAATTGAGGGAAAACCTGCCGGATTCAGTTTAGCACTTCCAAACTATAATGAAGTGCTAAAGGTAATGAATGGAAGGATAAACCCCATCACCCTGGTTAAAGCCATGATTGCAAAGAAGCATATCAGTTCTGCACGTGTAATTACTATGGGTGTGGTGAAAGAATTTCAGGGACGTGGGATAGACAGCATTTTCCATTATCATTCTTATACTAACGGCTTGCCCAAGGGTTACATCCATGGAGAGTTTTCCTGGGTGCTGGAAAATAATACCTTGATGATGCACGTGGCAGAGAAACTGGAAGCGGTAATCTATAAAACATACAGGTTGTATGACAAAGCCATCTCATAAGGACAGATTGCAGTTTTCTGCCAATTTCCTATCTGCCATAGATTTCATCACGCTGGTATTCTGTGGCTGGATTTTGCTGTATATGAGCTTGGGTATAATGCGTGTGCAAGATGCCGAAATACACATACCAATCTATTTGGGTGTTGCCATTTCTGTGTTAATTTTAGCATGGTGGCAGAGACAATTGGATATGGTGCTTACCTTAGCAGTGAATGCAAAAAATACTACAGGTGCAGGGAAAAATAACCAAAATAAAAGAAACTCCGGCGCATCAGCACTCCAACACATCAACTCTACTAAAAGCTCTCGTATCTACATACCAATACTCCTCTTTATCCGCAGTATCTATCCTGTGTTTCTTTTCGGATATTTCTTCACTTCCAGCCATACCTTTAACCGCATCCTTTTTACAAGCTGGCAAGATCCCTTCTTCATGCAGATAGATAAAGCTATTTTTGGTTATTACCCCTCGTTATCCTGGGGGGTAAATTTTGCCTATCCGGCAATGCAAGAGCTGTTTCACTTTGCCTATTTTTGTTATTATCCCATGATTTTGGGGTTACCTGTATATCTGTATTTCAAGCAACCCAAGGCCTTCAGGGAGCTAATCTTTAACCTTACTTTTGTATTCTATTTATGCTATACCATCTATTCTGTTCTTCCGGTAATCGGAGGAAGGTTTATACCAGAGGCTATGGAGATTACCCAAACCTATAGAGCCGGATTGTTCACACACATAATGGTGTTTATCTATAGAACTTCCAATCATTTGGGAGGTGCTTTTCCCAGCAGCCACATAGCAATTACTTTGGTGTTAACAGTGGCTGCACTCCGCTATTTGAAGCGCATGGGTTATGTATTTGCCATTATTGCTTTCTTCCTCTCTATCGCCACAGTCTATTGTCATTATCACTGGTTTATTGATGCAGTTTTTGGTATATTAACCGGTATAATGGGATATTATCTTGCAAATTATGTGCGTGGTAGATTAGCTAACCTCGGATTCCATTGATTATTACTGGAGCTTCAATGAATAAATCACTAAGCCTGTTCCTGCTAACCATCCTGTTCGTAACAGTTCTGGGAGCTCAACAAACCCCTTTGCCCATTACCTCTTACGATTATGCCATACCCGAAAACAATGTTTCTCCTATTGCAATGGCAATGGGTGCCATAAACCTTAGCAATGTGGATGATCCTTATGCAGCCTACACAAATCCTGCCTTATTAGCGTATGGAGAACTAAATTCTTTCTCCACTTCCTTCCGGCTTCGCAATAGCGCGGAGATCAATTTTTGGGAAGCTGCCAATATAAGCAACGCACTAAAGGACAAACAATTCAAGTATTTCGTGGTTAATGCCAAACAGGCTTCCTTTAGCTATCAGCCTGTTGCAGGTGTGCATTTAAGTGAATTTAGCCCCGATGGTTATACCAGCCGTTATTACGACTATCAATTGGACAAATTGCAGATTTCTTTGGGTGCCAAAGATCAAAAGTTCGAAAAACTTGGTGCAGGCATAAGTCTAAAATATTTATCGGGACGTCTGGTGTATTTAACAGAACGCAAGGTAGGCAACACTATGGTGCGTGAAGGATTCATCGATGATAAAATTAAAGGGTTTTCCACCGATTTAGGTTTTACTTTCAAGCAAGGGAATGTAACTTATGCTGGCACAGCTTACGACATTGTTTCACGCATGTGGTGGGAAAATTATGATGCCGTATCCATAAAGCGCAGAATGGCTTTAGGCATGGGCTGGGATAGCGAAAGCAGCCACTTTGTATTAGGGGTTCAAAGCCGCATTTCCAGCAATCCCGAAACTACCTATCATCTTGGATATGGATACACCTGGGATTTTGGAACCAGCAGCACCACCAGCGAAACGTCCACTAAGCAAACCATGGATATCAGAGCCGGGGTTTACAGCAAGAATTTTTACGGCACAGGTAATATAAATTACACCCTGGGAGGCGGATACAATTATCATAATATCCGCTTTGATTTCTCGCTGAATAATACTGCCATGAAGCTTTCCGATAGCGAATATCTGTTCTCTTTGGGATTGGGTATCTAAATGTTTCAGCTTTCCTTCCTAAATGCTTCCTTACTGTTTTTTGCAGCGGCAACCATTTTACCATTGCTTATCTGGCTGTTAGCCAAGAAGAAACCCCTAAGAGTGCTGTTTCCAACCTTAAGATTTATTAAACAGAGCAAAGAACAGGAAAAAAGCCGCAGTAAGCTAAAAAACATCCTGCTCTTGATAATCCGCATGCTGATAATCCTTTTGGTTGCCCTGGCTGTAGCCCGTCCTATGTTTAGCTCTGCCAAACTGAAGCCGTCTTCCAAACATCCTCCCACAGCCATTGTAATCATGCTGGATACATCCTACAGTATGGATTATGCCGAAAGCGGAAAAAGCTCTCTGCAATACGCCAAGGATGCTATAAAAAAGATTAATTTGCGTGCCAATTCTGATGACCGTTTAATTCTGATAAGCAGCAACGAAAACTGGAACCAACTGCATGCACAAATATATGCAGGGAAAATTCCCGAATCTCTTTTGGAAAACATCTCTGTTACCCACAACCCTCTGGATTTGGCTGCTATGTTATCTCTGGCAGAAGCGAAGCTGCAGGAAAGCCAAATGCCAAACCGGGAAATATATCTAATTACAGATAATAGGGTGGAGCCAATTAAGCTGGAAGCTTCTGCTCCCATAGCTCTTATTCCTCTTCCGGAAAGCAGCAGCTACGAAAACATAGCCTGCACAGATGCCAGAGTACTTCCCCAACTTGTGGAAAAACGACGTAAGCAATCCATCCAATTCACTATAGCGAATCATGGCAATAATGAACGCAAAGATGTGCTGGTAAAGGCAGTTATAGGCGGCATCAAATTAGCAGAACGCTTTGTGGATGTACCAGCCAGACAAACCATAACAGAAAGTATCACCCTGGAATTGCAAAGCGAAGGCTGGCAAACAGGCTACATAGAAGTTCTGGATGAACGCCTATTACAGGATAACAGAAGCTATTTTGCCTTTCCTTTTTATGACAAACCACGGTTAGCAGTAGTTTCTCTCAGCCAGAATTTACCCTTCATCCTTTCTTCATTGCTAAATGTTTACACGGGTGGTTACACCAAAATTATCACTCCTAACGAATTGTCCCTTGGCACTTTGGATAATTACCAGATATTGGTTCTGCACGATAGTGGAGCTTTGTCTCCCAGGCTAAGAGAGGTTCTAACCGAAGCTAAAGCCCGCAAAATTGGGGTGCTTTTTTTACCGGCAAACAATCTGGCTGCCGATATGAAAGCTTATCTGAACAGCACTTTCAAAGTAGATATAAAAGAGCGCAGCACCAAACCGATTAGTATAGATCAGCTAAACCGCCATCACTACGTAAGCTCTATAGCATCGGATAAAAATCTTAAAAATCGCATAATTAGCGATTATTGGGTGGCTAATTCCCAAGGAGCGAATGCAATAGTATCAGCTAAGAAAAACCCCTTGCTGATAGTGGAGGGAAAGCAAAGCCTCTGGTTATGGAATATTGCCAGCTTACAAAACCCCTTCTTTGTAGATCCTGCCTTCCCTGTAATGGCATTTCGTAATTTTGATTACCTGGCAAATGCCGAAATTTCTGAAAGCCAAATCCTTATTGGAGATGTGCTTAGTTTCAATAAACTTCGTTTGCCAAATGGCGAAATTTCCAGCTCTCGTCGGCATAAAACTTTGGAGCCTGGTATCTATATTCTGGAGCCGGAAACACCACAAGAAAGTGCCGTAGCCATAAACATAGATTATAAAGATTCCGAAGCGCGCCTAAATCCACCTTCCGGAGCTAAAATCCTGGGTAAAAATTGGGAGAAACAGCTCTTCTTTTCGCGCTTAGGTCACGATTTATGGCGGG
>JAQVMI010000081.1 GCA_028703735.1 Candidatus Cloacimonadota bacterium
GCACTATCTGCCTTTTTCTCATCCTCGGAAACAGCATTGTTCTCACTTTCCAGGATATATCTTAAAAAGTTAGAAAACAGCCGAAGTGTAAGCGAAAAAAGAATACTAAAATTACTGAAGAAACCCAGACATCTGTTAATCACGCTGCTTTTGGGCAATACTTTTGTGAATATGGCAATCTCATCTTTTGGATTGCTTCTTGCACTGCAAGTGGCTGAAAAAAGTGGATATAGCCAATCCTTGGTGGTAACTATTCAGATTATTGTTACCACTATCCTGATTCTGTTTTTCGGTGAGATTATTCCCAAACTGATTGCTTTATCCAAAGCTGATAGTTTAAGCAAAATAATCAGTTTCCCGCTTTATATTGTCCAATTCCTGCTGTATCCTATAGTCTGGTGCTTGGAAAGAATTAGCTTTTTGATCTCCAATAAACCTGCAGTAGATAGACATTTGGGAGCTCAGATTACTCATGAGGAATTTCATAGTCTAATTCAATCTGAAAGCAGTAGCCGTAGCTTGGAAGAACACGAAAAGCGAATGCTTGTAGGTTTGTTTCGCTTTCGTGAAGCAGAAATAAAGGAAATCTATGTTCCACGTGTAAAAATCACTGCCATAGAGGAAAACCAAAGTCTGGAAGAATTGAAGGATCTTATCGTGGGTAGTGGCTATTCCAGAATACCGGTGTTTTGTGAAAGCATCGATGATATCATAGGCATTATCTATGTGAAAGATTTGCTGTTATTTCCCGAAAAGAAAACTATAAAAGAATTCATCCGTCCTGTGTGGTTCGTTACCGAAAACATGAAAGTTCAAAGCCTGCTAAACCAGTTTAAACAAAAAAAACTACAAGTGGCTGTTGTGGTGGATGAATATGGCGGAACCAGCGGAATAATATCTCTGGAAGATATCCTGGAAGAAATTGTAGGGGAAATAAGAGATGAATACGACATGGACGAAACACCCGAATTGATCAAGAAAGACGATAATAACTACATCCTGAACGGAAATTTTGGAGTCCGGCAATTCAATCAGGAGTTTTCTACAGATATCTCTGTAGATGATTATGACAATTTAGCTGAATTTCTGCTGGCTCATTTTAATCATGTTCCCTCTGTTGGTGAATGCTATCGTTTGGATTCAAGAACGGAATTCACCGTGATGGACAGCGACGAAAAAAGCATAAAACAGATTCAACTAACCTTGCACAAAGAGGGCTAAGCCTGAAACACTTATTTGTTATTCTTATGCTCTTTAGCAGCTATCTATATGCTTACAAGGCAGAATATTATGTTAAATCCATGGGTATAAAGGTTTCGTATATCAGCATCTCGAACGATATTGAGGCAGGTTTGCTGGAGTTTAAAACTCATTCACTAAAAACCAGCAGATTATTCCCGCAGCTAAACAATACTTATCGCATAGAATATGATGATCAGCTTCGCCCTATTTTGGCAAGCCGAACGATAAACCAAAAGAATCTAAATGAAACTATTACAGTGGAGTACAATCACCCGGCTCTTTCTGCAAAAATGATACGCAGCTCTGCAACAGTGAATGAGCTCTACCCCATTGTGAATAACATCAGAGATGTATTCTCTTTCTTAAATTTTGTCTCTTCCGGTAAAGCATCTGCCGGGGTTTATCCTATTGATGGAAATGGAGTTTTGTTTTTGGCTAAAGTGATTCCTGCTGATACAGAAATGGTAAAAACAAGCATCGGAAATTACAAAGCTAAAAGGTATGATATAAGCTTTTCTAATACTACCGGCATAAAAATGCCTTATTTGGATATGGTTACGAACAATATGCTAAATGAGAATACCAAGCTTAGCTTATGGGTTAGTAATAAAATCCCGGTAAAAGCTTATGTTCGTAAAAAAGGATTATCCATGGTTTGGGAACTTGTGAGTATTCAGAATTGAAGTTTTGGCGTAGTATATACCCAGGATTAATTTGGCTTTGCGTAATTTGGGCGTTATCCTCTCTACCATCAAGAAACATGCCGGAAATTAATATCTTCAGTGGTGATAAAATTGCTCATATAGCTGTTTATACCCTGCTGGGAATTCTGTTTAATCCATGGTTAAAAAGCAAAAGGCTTCCCTTTTATAAACAATTCTTATTTTATGCTACTCTGTTATTATTGGCTGCTTTGGACGAATACCACCAGAATTTTATACTCGGAAGATCAGTATCTGTATATGATCTGATGGCTAATGCCTTGGGTTTAAGCATAGCCTTTGTTGCCGGAAGATGGGACACCAAATGATTGTGGTAAAAGATCTTTGTGTAAGCCTTAATCAACGCCTAATACTTAGCGATGTAAGTTTTAACCTTAATGATGGACACAATCTGGTGATACTTGGAAGAAGCGGTAGTGGAAAAACAGTTCTGATTAAGAGCTTGCTTGGCATCTACGAACCCGATAGCGGCTCTGTAACAATTGATGGAATAGATGTGCATAGCGGAAGTGTGGCGCAGAAGCAAGAGCTGAAAAAACGTTTTGCTATGGTTTTTCAAAACGCTGCTCTATTAGATTCCTTCACAGTGTTTCAAAATATTGCCCTACCGCTATATGAAAGGGAAGATTTCTCTGCTGATTCTGTGAAGGATAAAGTAGTAAACAGCTTATCGTTAGTTGGTTTGGAAAACACAGTGGATCTATATCCAGCCCAATTGAGTGGAGGGATGAGAAAGCGGATTGGGATTGCCAGAGCCTTGGTGTATGATCCGGATTACATAATCTTTGATGAACCGGTATCAGGTTTAGATCCAATAACTGCCAAAGAGATTTTATACTACATTGCCAAGATTATTGCTACTGCCAAATCAACAGTTATCACCATTACACACGAAGTTAGCAGCCTTAGCCTAATAGGTGATAGAGTGCTTTTCCTGGATACAGGAAAGGTCATATTTGAGGGTGGAATTGCAGAATTGCAGCAAAGCAAAGATTCATTTTTGCAAAGGTACATCTCATGATGGTTCTTCCAGAAAACAAACTGCTCAATCTGGCTTTTTTAACTGCCGCTGCTGCATCGGTTTATATATTGGAGAGCTTATTTATGAGAACCCTTCCTTTTCCATTTCTAAGGGTTGGCTTTTCAAACATTGTGATCCTGTATTTAATCTATAAGAATCAGGCTTTTAATTCAATAATAGTGAATGTAAGCAAAACCCTGATTGGTGGACTTGTTACCTTAACACTGTTAAGCCCATCCACTATTCTATCTTTGGCAGGTGGTTTTGCAGCTATTATAGCTATGCTGCTTGCCCGATGGCTAAAGCTGGGTTTAAGTATCTATGGCGTTAGTGTAATTGGAGCTATAGCTCATAACCTGATACAGTTAGTTCTGGTGCATCGTATTTTGATACAAAGTGATAGTGTTTTTATGTTGACACCATATCTAATCTCAATTGGCTTGCTTAGCGGATGCATAATTGCATACGTAACTCTATATATAGATGAGAAAATAGTAGTATTCTCGAAAGAATAGGAAATGAAAAAGATAACAAAAGAAAAGCTCATAAAGATTAGCACTATTTCGTGGTTCACCTTGTGTATATTACTTGGTATCTTTGTAGGTGCGTTGTGGTTTTACAGAGATGGCTTGCCTCCCATCAGCGAACTTCGGAACTTCACCTTAAGGTCTGGCTCGGAAGTGTATGATGCTAATGGTAAGATGGTTTATCTATTTGCTTTTGAAAAGCGAAAACTGGTTTCCTTAAAAGAACTACCACCCTATTTGGTAGATGCTTTGCTAATTACAGAAGATAAACACTTTTATCACCATTTCGGGATAGATATTATCGGTAATATACGCGCTATTATAATTGATGTAATTCGCATGGATTTCTCTCAGGGTGCCAGCACAATTACTCAACAAATGGCAAGGAATATGTTTCTTACTTTGGATAAACAGGTTTCGCGAAAGATGAAAGAAATTATCATGGCAATTAGAATAGAACGCGAATTCACCAAAGATGAGATCTTGGAAATCTACTTTAATAAGATATTTTGGGGTGGGCAAATACACGGAGTGGAAACTGCCTCATTGTATTATTTTGGGAAGCATGCCAGAGACCTTACCCTGGCAGAATCAGCTTCTTTAGTCGGTATGATTCAGCGCCCCAATTACTACAGTCCGGTTAAACATCCGGATCGCTTAATTGAACGCCGGAACATGATTCTTAAAAGGATGCTAAAAGCTAAAAAGATAGAGCTGGAAGATTATGAAATTGCCGTAAATGCCAAAATAAGTAGTGAAACAAGTTCCATGCGTCAGTATGCCTCAGATTATTTTATAGAACATATAAGGCTATATCTTGAAAGAAAATATGGTACCGAAAAACTGTTTGAGGGTGGTTTACGTATCTATACTACTTTAGATCAGGACTTGACGGTTTATGCAGATTCTGTATTGAATAATTATCTCACCAACGTAGAAAAAGGTTATAACTCTGGGGTACGTTATGACAAGGTTGCCCCGGGAAGTGTGGATATAAACACAAAATACCTTCAGGGTGGTCTAGTGCTGATGGAGAATTCCACCGGTTATGTTAAAGCCATGATCGGAGGTAGAAATTTTGCTCATAGCAAGTTTAACCGGATGACTCAAGCAAAGAGGCAGCCCGGTAGCTCTATAAAACCAATTTATTACACTGCCGCTGTTGAAAGAGGTTACACTCCCTCTACAGTTATCAAGGACGCACCAATAAGCCTTACAGGTGGAGATGGAAAAGCATGGACACCTCAAAACTTTAGCCGTAAGTATTATGGCTTTACCCGCATGAGAACAGCCCTTACACATTCATATAACGTTTGGGCAGTTAAAACCGTGATGGATATCGGATTAGATGTAGTGAATGATGCTTTTAAACGATTTGGGCTAAATGCCAAAGCAGATGATCTATCAGCAGCTCTTGGTGCCTATGAGGTTACACCTATTAACCTTATTTCTGCTTACACTGCATTTCCTAATGGCGGATTTCGAACCAAGCCTGTGTTCATTATGAAAGTAGAAGATATGGATGGGAAGATTTTGGAAAAATCAAGAAGTATCAAATCTAAAGTTACATCAGAGCAAGTAGCGTTTATCATGACATCCTTATTGCAATCTGTAGTCAGTTCTGGAACCGGTGCAGCCGCCAGACGTAATTACCTATGGCAGGCAGCAGGTAAAACCGGAACCTCCAGTGACAATCGTGATGCATGGTTCATTGGCTTTAACAGAGAATTCACTTTGGGAATCTGGAATGGTTTTGATAACAACGCTGCAATTTCTGCCAGTGCTGTTTGTGCGCCAATATGGGGTAAGATTATGACCAAGGCTATCAGGCTGCAGAACAAGGGTAGGTATCCCAGAACCGATGATCCCAGATACAGCTTCAGCATCCCCGAAGGCATAGTGAAAAAAACCATAAATCCAACCTCAGGATTCGTTAGCTCCAGTGGCTTGGAAGAATATTTTATCGAAACGAATGTTCCTCCTGCTTTGGAGGACACCCTCCGCTTCAACTTCTCCCCTACCCGTTGGGGCTATCGGGATGAATTAGAGCTGTCGAATTGATGACTATCAAAACGATACTTTTTTACATTCTCTGCTTGATGGTTTCCACCGGATTTGTTACCTACATCAGCTTTTGTATAAGGTTTTGGTTCGGCTACAAGACCCTTAAGCCAAAGATCAGTTTTAAAAAGCGCACTGTTAGCGTTATTATAGTTGCCCGCAACGAAGCAGGGAATCTTGCTGATCTGTTTCTATGCCTGTTAAATCAGGATTACTCCAAGAATCTTTATGAAGTTATTTTGGCAGATGATGATTCCTCCGATGATACCAATAAGGTTGTGGAGAAATTTGTAAGTGCCGGCTTGAACCTGCGCTACATAAAAGTTTTGGGACGTGAAAACGTTATTTCACCCAAAAAACAAGCACTGGAAAAAGCTATCTCTATGGCAGAGGGCGAGATAATCCTTACCACCGATGCAGATTGTATATTACCTGTTACCTGGATTAGCTCCATGATTTCATTGTTTACCGACGATGTTTCCATGGTTGCAGGATATTCTCGCACATTAATTCCTAATTGGGATAGAGCCAGCATTCTCCACAAATATGAACACCTGGATTTTGCACTAACCTACATGGTTATGGCTGGAGGATACACCCTGGGGAAAAGCTGGGCATGCATAGGTCAAAACCTGGCATACACCCGTTCCGCATATATGGATGTGGGTGGTTTTGCTTCCATACGGCATCTTATCTCTGGCGATGATGTAAACTTGATGCAACTAATGCGACGCAAGGGACACAAAATCGTTTTTAACTTCTTGCCCAGCAGCTTTGTTTTTACTCGTGCCATATTGTCTTGGCAGAAATTGATAAATCAGCGAAGCAGATGGGCGTCAAACATGAAATATCAGCTAAAGTTTAATGCCGAATTCTTTTTTATCCTTCTCTCCATGGCTTTCATGTATTGGGGGGGGATGGTTATGCTATTTTTCAGTATTAAACTGGGGCTGATAATCTTAGCTTTCCGAATCCTGATAGAAAACATTATGGCAAGTTATGCCCGGGGAAGCTTTGGGGTTACAGCAAAAATGATGCGCTTCTACCCCATTTGGTTGGTAATCCAAACCTTTTTCCTGGTATTCACTATGGTTTTAGGTCAGTTCAATCTATTCGTTTGGCATGGTAAAAAGCCATACAAGAAGGGGAATAATGATGCAAATAGTAATCTTTGATGATAAATACCGGGCAGCTTTTTATCCCATTTGCTTGCTAAGATCTGTGGGTGATATCCGTTGTGGCGTTTTAAAGCTGCGTCAGAGGCTGGAAAGTGTTTTCAGCAATGTAGAGTCAGATTCCAATCCTACCTGCGTGATAGTGGATAAAAACATTGAAGAATTGTATCGTGAACGGCATGCAGATTGGCTGGTTAACACTGTTCATACCGGAGAAAAGCTCTTCCTCAATTCCCGCATAATGCTTAACGAAGAAGCTATAAAAGCCATCAATGAGCTTACCGAGGAAACTGCCTTAGTTAATGGCAGCAATGTTATAGCCATTAGAAGCAAGCATAATATCGATGTTGACAAACCTGCTGGAGTTTTGTTAAAGCAATGCCATATTATACTATACGATTCTTTAAGTGATGTAATACATGATAATGCTCGTATGCTTGTTTGGGATTTTAATCGTTATTTTTACGACAAGGACAATTTTTTCGAAACCGAACCCGGAGTTACAGTGCTTCATCCCTATAACATTTGGATTGGTGAGGATGTAACCCTATCCCCTGGAGTAGTATTAAATGCTGCCGATGGTCCCATAATCCTTGATTCCGGCGTTCAGGTTATGCCCAATGCAGTGTTAACGGGTCCCTTGTATATAGGCAAACATTCCATTGTAAAGATTGGAGCAAAGATTTACGGAAATACCTCCATCGGTCCTGTTTGCAAGGTTGGGGGTGAAATTGAAGGCAGCATTTTTCAGGCTTATTCTAACAAACAGCACGATGGCTTTCTGGGGCATAGCTATATTGGTGAATGGGTAAAT
>JAQVMI010000082.1 GCA_028703735.1 Candidatus Cloacimonadota bacterium
TTGGAAAAAGCAAAGCACGTCTGCATGAGGCAAGTGAATCTGGTATATCATTTAAGGATGTAGCCGGTGTGGATGAAGCAAAAGAAGAACTTCAGGAAATTGTGGAATTCTTAAAAGACCCCAAAAAGTTCCAACGTTTAGGCGGAAGGATACCTCGCGGTGTATTATTAGTAGGCAGACCCGGCACGGGTAAAACCCTTTTAGCAAAGGCAGTTTCCGGTGAAGCTGGAGTTCCCTTCTTTTCTATTAGTGGATCAGATTTTGTGGAGATGTTTGTAGGTGTAGGCGCTGCCAGAGTTCGTGATCTGTTTGAACAAGCCAAGAAGAATTCGCCCTGCATAACATTTATCGATGAAATTGATGCAGTTGGCAGGCATAGAGGAACCGGTTTAGGGGGTGGTCATGATGAACGTGAACAAACCTTGAATCAATTGTTAGTGGAGATGGATGGTTTTGAACCCAACGAAGCGGTAATAATTATTGCTGCAACAAACCGACCTGATATTCTTGATCCGGCTCTGCTACGTCCTGGACGTTTTGATCGTCAGGTAACAGTCGATTTGCCGGATATTAAGGGACGTACAGAGATTTTGAAGGTACATTCCGCCAAAGTACCCCTTGGTGAAGATGTTCATTTAGAGCTGATCTCGCGTGGAACTCCCGGTTTTAGCGGAGCAGATCTGGCAAATCTGGTTAATGAAGCCGCTCTAATTGCCGCAAGCAAGAATAAAACCTGCATCGAAATGCACGATTTTGAAGAAGCTAAGGACAAACTGACCTTAGGTAAAGAAAAGAAAAGCCGCGTTATTCCCGAAGAGGATAAACGACTAACTGCCTATCATGAGATTGGTCATGTTTTAACTTCCATATTTCAGGATAAAACTGAACCGGTTCATAAAGTATCCATTATCCCACGGGGTTTTACAGGTGGTGCCACACACTATCTGTTAAGCGATAAATCTGGCTATTCGCGCAGCTATTTAAAGCAGTTTTTGATTAGTCTTTTAGGTGGACGTGCTGCCGAAGAGATTGTATTTGGAGAGCTTACCACAGGTGCAGGAAACGATTTGGAACGCTGCACTGATATCGCAAAAAAGATGGTTTGCGCTTGGGGTATGAGCGATAAAATTGGACCAATGACCATTGGTAAAGAACAAGGTGAGGTTTTTTTAGGGAAGGAATTGGGAAACCGTGATGTGTATAGCGATGAAACTTCTCAGATGGTGGATAGGGAAATTAGAGAACTAATTGCCGATGCACACCAGCAGGCAAGGATTATCCTTACGAATCACAGAAAGCTTATGGACATTCTGGCAGAAGAATTGCAGGAAAAAGAAACCCTGGGAACAGATGAGATTTTTATGCTTATTCTGAATAATCTGGGTGATTCGGATCCCGATATGGTAAATGCTAAATACAAGAAAGCACAAGAATTACGCTTTGATCACAGCGATCCCAAAGTAGTTACTGATGATGCAGAACCCACCATATTTGACGAAAAACCGAAAGAGGAAGACTGATGGTGATGCATGGAACCACGATAATTGGAATACACAGAGGTGGACATACTGCTATCTGTGGAGATGGACAAGTTACCTTGGGTGATGCTATCCTTAAAGGGACTGCTGTAAAAGTTCGAAGAATCTACGATGGCAAAGTGATTATCGGTTTTGCAGGTGCTACTGCTGATGCATTTAGCCTGTTAGAGAAGTTTGAAGAAAAATTGAAAAGCAACAAGGGAGTACTGCGAAAAGCAGCCATAGATTTAGCCCGTGATTGGCGTCAGGATAAATATCTGCGCCGTCTGGAAGCTATGCTGATTGCCGGAGATAAAGATGGAGTGCTGCTTATCAGTGGGGTTGGAGATGTTTTAGAACCCGATGACAACATTGTTGCCATTGGTAGCGGCGGAAATTATGCCCTTGCAGCAGCACGTGCTTTGGCAGCAAAAACCAAGCTAAGTGCAAAAGAGATTGCTGTGGAAGCTATAACAATTGCTTCAGGAATCTGTATTTACACAAATAATAACCATATAATAGAGGAAATTTGAACCCCAATAATAGCGAATCGTTAACCCCTCAGCGCATAGTAGAAGAGCTGGATAAATATATCATTGGTCAACACCAAGCCAAAAGAAGCGTAGCTATTGCTTTGCGGAACCGTTGGCGCAGACAGCAGATTTCAGGCGATATGAAAGGGGAGATTATCCCCAATAATATCATTCTTATTGGTCCCACAGGTGTGGGGAAAACAGAGATTGCCAGAAGGATATCACGCCTTACCAATGCTCCTTTCATCAAAGTGGAAGCTTCCAAATTTACCGAGGTTGGTTATGTGGGTAGAGATGTGGAATCCATGGTTCGCGAACTGATGAATTATGCAGTATCACAGGTTCGGGAAATGATGGTAAACGAAGTTCAGGACACTGCACTACATGCGGCAGAAGAGCATATTCTGGATATTCTGCTGCCACGCTCTAAGAAATATAAAAAAACTCCTGATGGTGTGGATAATCCCGAACTAACCCGCTATTTACGCAGCCGCGAAAAGATGAGAACAAAGCTGCACTCAGGCGATTTGAATGATAAGGAAATCGAGATAGAATCTGATCTTGATGGATATCCTTCTTTCGATATATTTCCCAATTCTAACATGGAAATGCTCGATATAGATTTTAATGAAATGCTGGCGAACATTATCCCGGGAAGAGGCAACAATAGAAAGATGCAAACCACCGTGTCCGCTGCCCTAAAGCGATTTACAGAGCTTGAAATTAACCGCATGGTAAGTAAAGAAAAGCTTACAGAAACTGCACGCCAAAGTGTTGAAGACAACGGAATAATCTTTATTGATGAGATCGATAAAATTGCTGCGGCAGATCGTCAGGGTGGAATTGATGTTTCCCGCAGCGGAGTTCAACGTGATTTATTACCTATTGTGGAGGGCAGTAAAGTGCCCACCAAGCATGGAACGATAGATACTTCACACATCTTATTTATAGCTGCCGGAGCATTTCATACTTCCAAACCTTCGGATCTTATACCGGAGTTACAAGGAAGATTTCCCATTAGAGTAGAGCTGAACAGCCTTACGCAAGATGATTTTGAGCGCATCCTTATAGAACCGGAGAATTCCTTAACCAAGCAGTATAAAGCTATGTTCCGTAGCGAGAAAGTGGATTTGAAATTCAATCATGATGCTGTTCAGGAAATTGCCAGATTTGCAGCTTTGGCAAATGAGAAAATGGAAGATATTGGAGCCAGACGCTTACACACAATAATGAATGCTTTACTGGATGAATATCTTTTCGAGATGCCATCTGCATCTCTAAAAAGCGTGAAAATCACCAAGAAAATGGTAAGTGAACGTCTAACACCCTTGATTGAAAGCGAAGACCTATCTCGCTTCATCTTGTAAAATATGTTCTCCAAACTTAAAGGCTTATTCATATCCCTTAGCATCCGTAACTACCGCATTTTTTGCATGGGTCAGGGAATTTCACTTATCGGAACTTGGATTCAGCGGACAACTATGGGTTGGTTTGTTTATCGCTTAACCGGTTCTGCATTTTTACTTGGCTTGGTAAGCTTTCTTTCCATGATTCCTTCTGTGTTTATAAGTCCTTTTGCAGGTGCTTGGGCAGATAGATGGAATAGGCACCATATCATGATTTTAACCCAGGTGGCATTCTTTATCCAGACATCTGTACTGGCAATTTTAGTGCTTTCTGGCACAATAAATGAGAACGTTCAGTATCCCATCCTGATTATGGCAATCTTGCAGGGAATAATTGAGGCAATTGATGCTCCTATTCGTCAGAGTTTTGTGATAGACCTGGTGCAGAAGCGAAGCATGCTACCCAACGCAATAGCAACGAATTCTGCAATGTTCAATGGTGCCAGATTGATAGGACCTGCTGTGGGTGGTTTGTTAATAATCCTTCTTAGTGAGGGTGTGTGCTTTGCCCTGAATGCTTTTTCCTATATTCCTGTGATTATTTCGCTACTGTTTATCCGGATTCACTATCCTCCAGTTGTAAAAAGCTCGGAATCTACCTTTAAAAAGATTATGGATGGATGGAAGTATTCCTGGAGCAGTTACCCTATCCGCTTTCTTGTCCTGAATCTGGCTATTTACACACTGTTTGGAATGTCTTATACTACCCTTATGCCTGTTTTTGCAAAGGATATACTGCATGGCAATTCCGGAACACAGGGTATATTGATGTCCACTGCTGGAATCGGTGCTTTAACGGGTTCTATGTTTCTTGCCTCAAAGAAGTTCATAAAAGGTATGGCACTAAGGCTAATTATAACTGGATTATCTTTCAGTTTATCCTTAATCTGTTTCGCTTTATCCGGTTCGATGTGGCTAAGCATGTTCTTGATGTTATTCATCGGATTTTCGGGAATGATGACCATGGCTACTACGAATACCCTTATTCAAAGTGTAGTAGCAGATGATATGAGAGGACGGGTTATAGCACTGTATACAATGGCTTTTTCCAGCATGGCACCCTTTGGGAGCCTTGTAATGGGAACCTTAACCAGCCATTTTGGAGCTCGTTATACACTAATTATCTGTTCAACCATCTTTCTATTGTGGTCGCTTAGTAGTTTGCGCCATTCCTCTCAATTCCTTCGTGGTATATTAAGAATGCTGGTAATAAGCAATAACAAAGAAATGTACAGGGTAAAAAGCCTTGCTCCGGAGCTAATAGTAAGATGAAGATATTTGTTCATTTGGGTAAACGGAATCCTGATTATCGTAGCATCATGCGTTTGCAGCAGGACTTTATGGTTCAGGATATAACCATTCCTGTCTCCAGAACCGTAATTGCGGAACAAACACATTCACGTTTAGTTCACATTTGTACCGAGGGAGATTCCGGAGCTGGATTTGGGGATAAACCTCAAATACAAACTGCTGATGGATTTATCACAAACATCCCCAATCAATTCCTCTTAATCCGCACAGCAGATTGTACCCCCGTAATCCTTATGGACAAACAACAGATGGTAGTTTGTGCTCTGCATAGCGGCAGAGAAGGTACCCGCAAAAACATAAGCGGAGAAGCTGTTTCCCTAATGATCTCACATTATGGCTGTCAACCCCGAAACATCTGTGCTTTTATAGGAGCAGGTATCTGCCATAAACATTACCAGGTAAGCGAAGATGTATACTCCGAATATAATGAAAGCATGCTTGCTATGGGCTTAAATCCTGCCCGGGACATCCCCCGCCACATTGATATCCGCAGAGGAATCTTTCAGCAATTAATTCAAGCAGGACTCCCATTTTTTAACATAGAAAACATCCACGATTGCACCTTTGAAGATCCAGAGTATCACTCCTTCAGAAGAGAGGGAAGCCAAAACCGCCAAATAAACCTTGTGGGTATTATTAATGAATAAGACTATTACGAATGCTGCCGGAAATCTAATCCTGGAATTGCGCCAGGATAGCATGTCTGCTTGGTTAACCATCAAAGAAACCGGAAAACTAATTGATGAGCGTGATATAGTATCCTTGATAGAGGAAGCAGGCATAAAAACAGGTTTTGATGAAGCCCTTAGGTTTATCCGCGAAAACGATCTTGAAAAGGAATATAACGTCCCCTTCCCCATTGCAGTATGCAATGTATCGGAAGGCAGTTCCACTTTGCGCTATCACTTCAATCCCGATCTGAAACCGGATTTTTCTCATGGTCTCATTTTATCTGAACTGGAAAGGCTGCACTTTGTGAGCTTGAATGGAATTGTTGCAGATTATTCTCATAACCTGTTCGAGCAGGAAGGCAGCATATACGATATCTTTGGAGAGCTGATTCAGCCAGATTCCATAGACACTGATCAAGCAAAAAAGCTGGAGGGAAATAATGTTAGATACGATGCTGCTACTCGCGAATTTATTGCCTGTAAACCCGGATATCCATATTTGGATGAACAGGGGAAAATCTGCGTTTCAGACTTACTGCTAATAAATGGCGAAGATTTCCCCAGTGATGCCAGTATTTCTGTTCCAGTAGATTTAGTGATTCAGGGTAATCTGGCATGTGCAGAAATTGAATGCCTTGGTTCGCTTTCAATTAGAGGTGATTTACATTCCAGCTCGTTAATTTGTCACTCTGATCTGCTTGTTAATGGAGATATAGTATCTTGTAACAAGCAGGGGGTACTTGTTTGGGGAGAAACCACGTGTTCAGGTATAAGGGAATCGAGGCTGTTTTGTAAGAAACAGATTCGCTTTTCTGAAACCATAGAAAACTGTGTGATAGCCACTGATAGTGAGATTATTGGCATTGGAAACAATTCTGAGATTAAAGGTGGTTCCACACAGGCTGGTGGTTCGATATCCATTGCTAAAGCAGGAATGGGTAATAATAATGTAACAGAGATCGAGATTGCTATAAGCCCATTTTATAGAGCTATTTTGATGCAAATGACACGCGAACTTATTAAACTGAAAGATGATACAGAAGGTAATTCTGTTGCCATAAATGAATTGCAATCCAAAATCAAGGTTACGGAACGAGAGCTTGATGATCAGCTTAATGCTTTTTTACACCGCCCTGCAGAGGATCGTAAAAGTGTGATAGTTAGTTCAGAAATTAAACCACTTACCTCCATTAGAGTTCTGAAACATACTTACGAAATTTCAAGCCATCAATTTGATGGCGAATTTATAGAAAAAGACTAATTCACTATTGTATTTGTTATTCGGGGTTTACCATAGTGTCATATGTATCTGGTAATGACTTTATGATACTGTCCCAATCTGTGCTAAAGCAAATGGATATTTTGGAGTCGACCTAATGTTAAAACGCTATTACGCATTAATCTTGGTTATTATAGTAACCACATTCCTGTATGCTATCGAGCCTTCTTTTGCAGGTGATCCCGCAATTTCACCGGATGGTTCTTTGGTTTGCTTTGTGTACGATCGTGATTTGTGGATCGTTCCTTTTTCGGGAGGAGTGCCACGCAGAATTACTAATACCCCAAGCTCCGAATGGAATCCTTTGTGGAGTCCCGATGGAAAGCTAATTGCCTTCGCTTCAGATCGTGAAAGCGATAGTTACTTGTATGTTATGCCCTCTGATGGTGGTGTTGCCAAGGTGCTTATACGCGAAAACATGGCACTTTCAGATTGGTATAGCGATTCTAAATACATCCTGGGTAACAAATACAATTTGCAATGGGGCAGGTCGTTTTACAAAGTTCCTCTGGATGGAAATCGTCCTGAGTTAATTGCTGAAATAGGAGCACGTTACGCCACTTTATCCCCAGATAATAAGCGAATTATTTATCAGGATGGAGGTTACACTTACCGAAAATCCTATCAGGGAAGTGCAAATGGAGAGCTTTGGAGCTTGGATATCGCCGCAAAGAAATACACAAAATTAACCGATACACCCCTTTCGGAACTGTATCCACGCTTCTCACACAGTAGTAATTCACTGTTCTTTTGTGGTTCTGATGGCGAAAAT
>JAQVMI010000083.1 GCA_028703735.1 Candidatus Cloacimonadota bacterium
CTTGCTGAAGAGAAAGAACATCTTCACAAAGATGGCAAAGGCATTGGGTGGCAGAGCGTCGTTTGGCACATTTACGCTGTTCAAACCTGCGTAGGTTCTAAGCTCATCCTTGTATCCGGACGAAACGCTGCTGTAAATAAGTGCCAGGTTCTTCAATTTGTCCCCCATGCTGGTGTTATTGGCTGTCACCCTTGGGGTTACGTACTTGCGACCTATGCACAGACTGTTCTTACGATAACTCCCGAAGGTCATCTCATCCACAGTGCCGCTGTAGGTCTTGATTCCGAATTTGAATTTGACTTTCATTATAAAAGCCCTCCTTTTTGGTTAGTTAATAGTTAGAAGTTAATAGTTAGAGGTTAGACGTTAGAGGTTAGACGTTATGGGTGGTAGGGCTGATTATCGGATGCGTTAATAGGTAGCAACAAGATCAGGTTGTAAAGCCAAAGCCTAACCCACTCATTATTTTAGCAGCGCAGCTTAACTCTTAACTCTTAACTTTTAACTTCTAACGACAAACTCTTCACATCTCATTCGCAAGTTTCTCATATCCTGCCACTACAGGTATCAATCCGCTTTCCACAGCCTGTTTTACGGAACGGCAGGGTAGATTGTTAGACTCTATATAGCTTCTTGTAATGGTAAGCAAATCCACAGAAGGGAATTGTTTTGCCATAGCGAACATCAGGGTTAAAAACACATTACGCCAGCTTACAAACTGCTTTTCATGCGGCTGGTAGCTGTATAATGCCAGATACACCTTCAAATCGGCTACATAAGCTTCCGAAAGCTGTAGTGATTTTAAATTGCGCGAGATAGCGCCTAACTTGCGGTTACTGTTGCTTTCTTTAGGTACCACATAGCGACGGGCAATCAGCTTATCCAATCGCTTACTGTAATAATACACCAGTCCATCGCATTGCCCGGAATAGCGTAAAGGTAGGTTTAGGGTGATAATCAAAGGTTACTCCTTGTTTAGTGAGTGTGCTTCGCACAGTGAGATTTTCAAAGTGAGTATTTCACAGTGAGATTTGCAAAGTGAGTATTTCATAGTGAGTGTGCTACGCACAGTGAGTCTCACTGCTTTAGTTCTCACTGCCGCAGGCTCTCACTGCCGTAGGCACTCACTGGCGAAGCCTCTCACTTCTCCAGCTCTTTCCCCAGCCTGGCAATCACAATCTCCAAAACCATCATCACCACCATTTCAAAGAACTTCTGTTCATCCTCTTCTTTCACCAAAGGGATGTTCACCAGTTTGTTAATGCGGGTTGCCAGCTCTACTGCCAGCGTTTTGATAAAATCTGTATTCATAATTTATGCCCTCCTATCTATACACGTGGCACGCCAACTTACAAAAAATGAGAGCCTACGGCAGTGAGAGCTGAAGCAGGGAGAGCTAAAGCAGGGAGACTCACTGTGCGAAGCACTCTCACTACGAAGTTCTCACTGTGCGAAGCACTCTCACTATAATAAAAAAGCTTGACACAAACCACTCCTATAATACTATGTACTATATATCTTAGCCAATATAGGAGGCACAAAATGGACAGCTCGAACTGTGTTACCAATCTTCTTGGTGAATATCCCGATTGGGAAGGCGCAAGAGTATTGCAATTGCTTATCCAACATCCTTATACCGATATCTATGCCAGCGTGGTGGAACTCTGTCTAAAAAACACTATCCCACCCCCTGAAGCAGAGAACCTCCGCTATCACCTGGCACCCATCAAAATGACCGATGAAGCCACTCTGAAAGCCGTAAAGAAACGCCTTAACCAGCTTATTGCTGTAGCGTCGCATTCCGATGCGACGACTCTTACCCCCATCGTAGCGCATGATTCCAATCCTGCGAATGTACCCGTTTACGTAGCTTTGGAAAGGGACGCTACAGCCGAAATACGTGCCCTAACCCAATACATAAAAGAAACCACCCTGCCCACAGGCACAATAAAATGCTTTAACGATGATGATACCAAAGCCTACCGTCGCCAAGCCGCTGCCATCAGCCGATTGCTGAACCAAGCCATAAAGGACGGACACCACGAAGCGGTTGCCATAGTAAAAGCCAACCTTAAAAAAGGCAAAATAATGCGCTGGGAAACGCTTTAAGCAGGAGTCATTGCTACCGTTGTCATTCCGGACTTGATCAGGAATCTAATTTTGGCAGCAAGGACTGATGCGGGTGGTGATGCTTGGGTTCGCATGAGTCCTTGCCATCGTGTTTTGTTGCGAAGTTAGAGTTGCAAGCCGAAAATGGCAATGACTCCTGCTATATGAGGGTGCAAACGAAGCCCGGAGGGCGAAATATCATAGCGATGGGTGCGCAGCGTAGCGGAGCCCCTCGAATAAGGTAAGCAATTGAATAAAAAGCCCTTCATGGGCGACATTTTCAAGGCATTGTAATGTCGCCCATAAAGGGCTTAATCTTGTGTCTGTGCCGTGCTACGAGGGGTTAACACACCCTCGCTATGATCTGTCGCCTTCCAGGCTAAACTAACCCTTAACCATTAACAAGCAACACCTAACGTCTAACCTCTAACGTCTAACCTCTAATGCTTAACGTCTAACACCTAACGTTTAACGTCTAACGTCTAACGTTTAACCTCTAACAACCCCAAAACCTCATCTTCCCTCATCCCTGGCACCAAACCAAGGCTGGTAAAATCAAATTCACCCCGTCCATTGTCCTTATAAGCACGCACCCGATAGAACATATAAGGCGAATGCAAACCCACCAGATAGTGCGTATATTGCAAGCTGGGCGTAGCTCCCAGAAAATAGTATGGCGCATCATCATCTGCCAAGCCTTTAAAGAACACCAGATAGTAATCCGGCTCTATCGGTGTGTGTAATACTGTTTCGGTTACCTCATTCCAACTGATTATCGCATTACTGCCATCCATCACCAAATTTACATTCTCCGGTGGCAAGGGAGGTACATATTGCCCCGTTCCGCTTAAACGGATAGCTGCCCTGGGTAGATTGATGGAATTGTTGTAAACAATCAGGCTATCCGTAACAGTCCCCGCTACCATAGGTGTAAAGCGGATTTCAATAGCTGCACTGTCGCCTTCTGTAATCTCAAAAGGCAATGTGAGCCCTATTACCTCAAAGGGAGTAGATGTTAACCAAAATGAAAGAGAATCAACTCTCAATGGCTCCACCCCGATGTTTCTTAACCATAAATTGTATGTGGCGTTGTACCCAAGGTATTCAACACCAAAATCAATTGGGGTTTCAGCAAAATCAAGATAAGGTGAATCTGTTGCTCCTTTGGCAATAAAGATGTCCCAATCCCCGCTACTAGTTAGTGAGGTTGTGCCAAAAGTTATGCTTCCTTGGAAATATCCCGTTACATAATTATTCCCAGTGGCATCTGTTGTTACACCGGTGCAATTGTCTTCGCTTGCCCCCCCTGCTTTCTTCGCCAAAAAATAGTTCCCGTTTGTATCAAGCTTAGCGAGAAAGATGTCGTAACTTCCGCTACTAGTAAGCGTGGAAGTACCAAAAGTAGCCGTCCCAGCAAAATTCCCCACTATACAGCTGTTCCCAATAGCATTTGTAGCTATGCACTTGCCAAAGTCACTACTTGTTCCCCCTGCTTTTCTAGCCCATAGGTAAGTACCATTGGCATTTAGCTTAGTTATAAAGATGTCGTTACTTCCACTGCTCGTGAGTGTATTAGCACCAAAAGTTGCCGTACCATGGAAATATCCCGTTACATAGCTATTACCGCTGCTGTCAGTTGCAATGCAGTTGCCACTGTCACTGCTTGTTCCACCAGCTTTCTTTGCCCAAAGGTAGTTGCCATTGCTATCCAGCTTGGCGATAAAGATGTCATAACTTCCACTGCTCGTGAGTGAGGTAGTGCCGAAAGTGGCAGTTTCATCAAAAGATCCTGTGACGTAGCTATTGCCATTGCTACCAGTTGTAATGGCATAACCAGCGTCATAACTTGCTCCACCAGCTTTCGTTGCCCACATCCCGTTTCCATTTGTACCCAACTTGTAAATAAAGATGTCTGAACCTCCACTGCTGATGAGCACAGAACCTCCAAAGTAGGCTGTGCCATAAAAGATACCGATTACGTAACTATTACCGTTGCCGTCGTTTGCAATAGCATTAACCATGTCATTTCCAGTTCCTCCAGCTTTTACTGCCCATAGGTAACTTCCATTGGAATCTAGCTTAGCAATAAAGATGTCCGTACTTCCACTGCTGGTGAGAGTTGTTGTGCCAAAAGTTATTGTGTTACTAAAATATCCAGTCACATAGATATTTCCGCTGCTGTCGGTGGCAATGGCTGCACCACCGTCCCAACTTGCTCCTCCAGCTTTTTTTGCCCAAAGATAGTTGCCATTTCTGTCCTGCTTAGAGATAAAGATGTCAGAATAGCCGATCCCATTACTAGTAAGAGTGGTAGCACCAAAAGTGGCATTGCCATTATAACTACCTATGTTATAGATGTTCCCATTACTATCAGAGGCAATGCCTTGGCCACTGTCGACACCTATCCCCCCTGCTTGCTTTACCCAAAACCAATCCGGTGATGTTTGGCAATAAATAATACTACTTAGTATAGCCAGAGCGAAGATAATCAAAAGCTTTTTCAAAATGCTTACTCCTTGTTTCTTGGTGGTGGTTAATTAGCCAGCATAGAGAATAGTTGTTGGTTTGTGTTAACATCCATAGCTACCATCCCCAGATTAGCATACATCCAGAAATTCTAATACTTATCTATAGTTTTAATCAATGCATCGCTATGTAAATATATATCGTCCAAAGCGATAATCTGTTCTTTCCGTTCTTTCACATCATCAAAAAGCACTATGTACTTCTTTTCTTTGTCGAGCATTAGACGGCAGATTGGTTTCCGGTTTGAATCATCTAACAGAATGCCAAAGTAAGACATGGTGTCTCTGTGGAAAATTCTATTGCTATCGATTTTTTGCCTAAGGATAGATTTAACGATAAAGAAACCTTCCATTTCCTCTGCTGAAGTAACGACTCTTTTGTGTTCATCCACAATTTCCGGTGTTGATTCATCAGCCTTATCAATAACGTCTGCTTCTTTATTCAAGGCTGTCTTGAAAGTATTGGTGATGTACTCTCCAATCACCTGAGAAAAAGACTGTTTTACTAAGGCTGTGAACTGCTCCAAAACCTTAGCTGTAATTATACTGCTATAAACTTGCTTTGCAAAGTGCTTAACCATAAATTCGGATGGGTTTACGATTTCTTTGTTAATCAGGTTCTTTAGCTCGTAAGTATATTTTAGTTCTGTGGCAGTATTGATTATGGTGTCTATGTCAAAATAGGACTTATGAAACTTCTTTAGTTCCTCTATCATATTGTCTTTCAAATCAGTCAAATCAATGTCCAGAAATGGTTTTTCATCCATTTTATTGGTTGCTTCCAAATCAGTATAAAACTTGTAAGTTAAACCATTTGTCAATATACCAAACTTAGCTTTAGACACGTGGAAATACCTCAGTAGTTGGTTGTCATGCAATGTGAGATTTGCAGCCCAATGTTTACATTCAATAAGCATGATTGGCTGATTGTCTTTGAATATTGCGTAGTCTATTTTTTCGCCTTTCTTTGTGCCAATGTCACAGGTATATTCTGGTACAACTTCACAAGGGTTAAAAACATCATAGCCTAATGCTTGGATAAAGGGCATAACTAAAGAGTGTTTTGTTGCTTCCTCGGTTTGGATCTGATCTTTTAGTTTGATTACCCTATCACATAATTGTCTGATCTGGTCTTTGAAATCCATGTTACATCTCCTTAAGTATAATAAATGCATTTATTCATCTCTAACATAGTCTCTTGTTATAAAAGCATTTCAGCCTGTTCATAACGCCAATATACCTACTTGCTTTCTTTAATTCTATTGAAATGAATAACCCACTAATTTGTCAAGTATAACTTTCTCATTTTACCAAATATATGTTTAAGCGGTTCCCGTTTATTAAACACTAAATACCCTCATCACTAAGTCCCCGATATTGTAGTCTGGAAAGTTGGGAGAGTCAGGGAGAGTTGATGCATATTGAGTTTCACATTTTAAGCTGAAGCAGTAGGATTTCCATGAAGAGGCTTAAACATACATTTTTTTCTTCTCAACGTAAAAGTATAACCAGAATACAGATGGCTGAATTGCTTTCTTTAACTATTTGCCTTATATAGACATAGCTCTTACTCCCACTGCCACAACAAGCTACACAAATGTGGAAATAAAACAACAAAATTTCCTTACATTTCACTGGACAGAATCATAATACAATCTACATTTGCTCCATAGGGCTTGGCTAACCTCCTTCCCTTGTTGTTAACAACTTGTAGTAGCGTCAGATAGCTGGCATTTGTGGGACTAACGATTTAGCGGGCACACCGCCTAAGGGATTGATAATGATATCTTTAGCTACAAACTCTCCCCGGCTGGAAAAACACACCAACTTTTGTCTTAACCCCTTGGAGCAACCTTGTTCCGAAGACCCCCTTTCTTACGAGATTATGCGCTATCCCATCACGGTGGGGCGTAGCGTTATGCACCCTGAAATCCTTACTATTCGTGATATTAGCTATGTGATGGAAGGTATTAAAACCGGATGTTACGAAGACTATAAACTTAAGCGTTCCATTAATAATTTACGGCAGATGCAAGACAAGATTGCGCAGAAACAAGCCAAGAACAGGCTGCCCTGGTTCAGCGGTTCTTTGATGCACAAGAAGCGTGCTAACGCGAATGTGAAGCAGGCAAGCTTTATGATCTTTGATATAGATCATGTGGCGAATCCCGAAGAGACGGAAGTGGATTTCAGCGGGTTTTACGGCTATGAAAGCATCTACGAGGTGTTTCGCAGTATTCCGGGCAATTTCCAGTTAAAGCTGGGCAGGGATGTCCGCCAAATCTGGCTGAACGAGCATGACCGCATCCTGAACGGGATTCTGGATAAAGAGGATGAGGAACTGCTTGCCTATGCCACCAGAATCTACAACAATGTGTTTTGTAGCCTGGCAATCATGTTCACTCTGTTCAAACACGGCGAAGCGCTGGCAAAAGCCATCACCACAGAGAAATGCAAGAGCTTCTTTGAAGGGCTTACCGTATCCGAAGAAACGGTTAATCAAGCCCTGTATCTGTGCAGTTACTATCTGGAAAACGCAAAGCCCATGCTTACCATCATCAGCGAAGGCGGTTCCTGGAACAACGAACGGCGCATAATAAAGCATCTGGCAAAACAGCCCGGCTACAAGGACACCCACAGCAATGTAATGAATAAACTGCACATTAAGAGCAAAGAACTTAAAGACTGCCTGTGCAACCTGTTGGAACAAAACGCTATAAGGACGGAATACCTTGTAAGAGAAGGCACTTATAAAAAAACCCTTGTCTATCGCCTCCTACCTACCGCAGGCGATATGTATTCCTAAAACCTGCT
>JAQVMI010000084.1 GCA_028703735.1 Candidatus Cloacimonadota bacterium
AATCTTACATTTTCACCAGCTTCTATTACGCCATTGAAATTGGTATCGTGATCGTCCACAAGGTAAGAGTGCATTTTAAGGTTAGAGGCATCCACTTGTAAACTGACTTGACGTGTCCAGGTGGTTTCACCAGAAACAATCTCTATCGAGAAATTTAGCACTTCCCCGGCAGGGCAATCCTGAGCAATGCTAAATCTGAAAGGAAAGCGGTTCACTTCATTTGCTCCCGGTAATATGGGATAATAAACAGTGCTATTAGTTGATATGGTTATGTAGGGGCTATTGCAGGAAATATTAGCAGTAACATTTTCTGCAGTAAGATTACCGGAATTCCTGATGTTAACACCTAATTCCACAGTTTCGCCAGGCTCGCAAACACCATTACCATTTGCATCATTCACATAAGTGGCTTCCACAATAAGGTGTGCTTCCTCGTGATAAACTGGAGCATTTGTAATGTAAATTGCTTTGCCACTGCTTAGTTGTGCAGCAGCAGTTGGATACTGGTTATTAAACGAATATTCCAGTCCTATGGCACCAGTATGATCTTCTATGCCAATAGTGCTGAAATTACCATGATTAGCTCCGGATTGAGAATCCACGTTATTAAAGGTATGATACTGGAATTTTATGGGACCATCACCAAAACTGGTGGGATAAGCTGCCTGGTCGTATAAAATGCATTGGAATGTTTCTACAGATGTTCCATTCTTGCCATTACGCAAGTTGTGCCACTCTATCACAAAAGAATGATTGCTGCGATCGAACCAGGTGTAAACACCGCTTCCTGCCACTGTGGCAAGATCATCCCAGAAAGGAGCAATCATAGGATTAGGACCCATAGCTCCGGGAAGGCGGTAATTTCTGAATTCGGCATTAGCTGTAACACCCATAGCAATAAAGCCATTAGAGCAGATAGTAATTTGGTCGTATAATACGCCATAGAATTGGAAGGGGAAGGGAAGACTTACTACTTCCAAAGCATCTGTACCAACCTGATCGCCTTCATCGTTACTGGTATATCCATCGGAGATAGCAACAGGAGTTCCTAATCCACCCTCTGAAGGTGAAATTCCATGCCAATCGTATATAGCGGCTTGTTCATAGCCTGTGTCTGTCCAATCGTAAATCACATAACCATAGGCATCAGGTCCCAGAGGATTGGTAGAACTAACCTGACCCACAGTAATGGAAAAATCTACCCACTGCTCGAAACCTGTTTCGTTGTATAGTTTTAGGCTCATGGGGATAATCATTCCAGGGAGCACTTCTGGTCTTGCGGATAAAGCGAAGCGTTCTGTTCCTGTTGATACCTGAGTATCGGCAGCAATATCTCCAAAGAAGCCATTAAAGTCAGTTACACCCACCAAATCATTTAGCGTGTAAAGCTTACCTTGAATACCAGTTACGGCAACTGCTCCGGAGTTTTTAACAGTTACGCTCAATTCCACTGCTTCCCCAGGATAAAGTATCTGATTGTTTTCATCTATTACAAGTGAGGAAATGAATTGCATACGTGCTGCTTCCACCTGCATGAATTCCGATACATGATATTGTTGCACGGCAGCATCAGTTAAATCCAGGTGTAAACGGATCATGGTTTCATGTGGAGCATCAGGTGCTATTTGAATAACCACGGGACTGCTGTTTACTCCAACTTGTCCACCAGGAATGTTTGGATAGCTGATTTCCGGATTAACTATGGTAACATAAGGACTGGTGGTACTAATTAGTCCGGTGGCACCATTAATGGCATTTGTTCCTGTATTGGTAAGCCCAAAGAGAACCTCAATGGATTCCCCGCTTCCTGCAAATCCATTGCCATTACCGCTGGATGCACCGGAATTATCATCATCTATCACTATTGAGGCAGGAACCAAAGTTGGCACACTTTCGATGGGAATTGTGGATTGCAGAGGTTTAAAATTATGCTTACTGATGGTAAGAATTGCAGATCCCGCAGCCAAGCCAGGAGGAAGCACCAGAATTGCATTTCCATCTATACCAGTGTAGCTGCGTGCGATAATCTGGCTTCCCACGCTTAAGGTAACTGCTGCACCTTCCACAGGGTTATTTAGGCTATCCAGAACAGCTACATCGTACAAGCTTAATCCCAAAGGAATACTTTGCTCCATCGTGGCATTGAACCTGTTTGGAATACCTGTATATACTTCCACTGTGGGATCACCCATTAAGTTACACCAGTGAGAAAATTGTTTCACATTGTAAAGTGAAGATACGCCGAAGATTTGGTTCATATACAGTTTTCCATGCAGCATTGCCTCACCCATGGTGCGCATATCGTGCACATAAATACCTGCAAAAATACCGCCATGCAGCACATTATTAAAGGTAGTGTGGGTATGTGACGTGTCCATTCCTATGGCAGTAACTGCACCTTTTGTAGCAGCAGCCGATCCATAACGCAGCATTTGTTCAGTCTCTGCAGTTCCACCTGCATAGCTGCCAGTGGCACAAGTAATAGTTATTGCATGAAATAGCTTATAACCATTGAACAGAGCTGATTCTGTGGGTGGAACCCAATCTATGTAACCTCTAAAACTATAGAAACCTACTCCTTGGTTCAGAGCGGTGTTAATAGATGAGGCTGAGGGATTGTCGTTATAAATTTCTGTAGCTGTATAATTAGGATTAACCCTTAGGGCTGTTTCCTTGATATATTTGTTAATATACATTGTGGAGATACCGGAAGGACTGGTGTCTCCAACTAAAAGCAATCTGTTTAACCAATCTGCAGTAGCTATATTTATATCACGTTCGTAAAGGTAAATTTTCGTTAACACAACAATAAGTTGAGACAGATTTTCCACCGAGATACGCCCAATGAAGCAATCACCCAACTCATCACTCCCTGCCAGATGTGTATAGGGATAATCACCGTAGCCCGAGTATGTACTTGGAGGATAGGTTATATTCCACGCAGGAATTGTGTAGCTGCCTTGCGTATCGCCAATAAGCACTACAAAGTCCGGGCGTGTGGCAGGATTGTTATACTTTGCCAGGATGTAGTTTTTTATCGAGGTTGTAGAACTCCCAGCTTCGGTAGAGGCTGTACTGGCTACCATCACATCGGCACCCTTCTGTCTTTTCCAAAGGAAGAATTCGTTTAGGGCTGCCAAGTAGGTAGCATCTGTATTATTGCCATAGATCATCAGAATGCGGGGAGGTGTATTTGCCACAACCGCATTACGGTAATCACCAAAGTTTAAGATCATAGATTCGTATATATTGGCAAAGCTGGCAGAGATTTGGGTAGGTTCTGTCAGCAGTTCATTTACACCCGATTCGTCACTGAAATTAAGGAGGAATTCGATATTCTCATGAATCGTAAGCTCACCAGTTACAGCATTGAAAGAGAACGGATTAATCTGCACCTGCAAAACTCTGAAATCACGTATGATCATGGGATCGCTGTATTCTATTGCTGCTTCAGGATAGTTTGTGCCATTATTATAATAATCGCTATCAATCACAAAATTCTTGGGACTCTCCAAATCTCCACCCTGTTGAACAGGATAGGGCATAAAACCCGAAATCGTTCTTTGTCCTGAAGAAACAACCTCTACACTAACTTTACCCCGGTGGGGTACAGCTATGGTTGTAGAAATTGTGGGAAGCTCTGGTTTTCCTCTTTCCATCAGGCTGCCAGAATTTGGCATTATTATATGGGAAAAGCTGGAAGTGCCAGCATCTTCCTGAGTTGTAGTAAATTCCGGGAGGGTAAAACTCACGCTCATATTGCGAGAGTTCCTGGCTCCAACTGTGAAGGCAGAATTGTTCGATTGACCAAAGTTTTCTACCTCAGCGGCGAAAACCAGGCTCGCAATTAAACTCACGAGCATAAATAGGACTATTTTTTTCATCGAGACTTCCTCAAGTGGACTTGCTTTTATTGAATAGGATAGCATTATTTGTTCCAAGTACATCAAAGATTGTAATATAACTGCATTTCATGGGGATGGGGACGGCTTGCAACTGCCTCGTGTTCCTTTAGTTTCATAGCTATATGGCTTTCAATAAGCTCTTCATTAAAAACACCTCCAGCAAGAAGAAAATCGTGATCTTCCCTTAAAGCTTGCATAGCTTCGGCAAGATCGGCAGGTATGGATAGCAGAGTAGCCTTCTTTTCTTCACTCCAGGAAAACACATTATCATCAAAAGGACCAAGATTATCCTTTGCAGGATCGATCTTGTTTTTAATACCATCCAAACCAGCCATCAGGATTGCACTCATGGCAAAATAGGGATTGCAAGTGCCATCACCAGTACGGAATTCGAATCTCTTTGTTTCGGGAGTATTGGCATAGCGAGGAATGCGAATAGCTGCACTGCGGTTTGCCAAACCATAAAACAATTTTACGGGTGCTTCAAAACCTGGAAGTAAGCGTTTAAAGCTGTTTGTGGAGGGATTGGTGAAGGCAACCAAAGCACGCCCGTGTTTTAGAATTCCACCTATAAACCAAATAGCTTCTTTGGAAAGATCCGCATAACCACCCTTTTTATAGAATACGTTTTTGCCTTTTTTATGCAGCATTATATGGAAGTGCATACCGTTTCCTGCTTGATTATAAATAGGTTTAGGCATAAAAGTAGCGGTTAAACCATGCTCTAAAGCTGTGCGTCTGATGATATCCTTCATGATCATTACATCATCACAAATCCGGGGGAAAACCAGCAATTCAGTTTCAATTTCCTGCTGTGAAGACAAGCCAACCTCATGGTGATGATAACGAACCTTGATCTCCTGATCTTCAATTAAATCCACAATCTGCTGGCGGACTTCATAAAATTGATCGAAAGGGGTGTCCATGTGGTATCCCTTCACATTTTGCAGGCTTAAGGCATCCAGATCATCAAAATCTTCCGGCAGTGAATCCTTGCATTCCACAGAGGTTACCGTATAGCCAGAGCTATAATTATCAGAATTATACTGCGCTGTATCGAACAAATGAAACTCCAGCTCCGGAATCCAAACCGAGGAATCTGCTATACCTGTGGAAAGCAGGTATTCCTGAGCACGAAGTGCCACGCTACGAGGGTCTTTTTTCACTCCAATCCGTGTGTCTGCATCACAAATTGAACAGATCATCCGTAAAGTAGGGGTTTCAAAAAACTGATCAATATGTGCTGTGTCCAAATCTGGCATCAGAACCATATCGCCACTTTCTACATTACGCATTCCCGGTATGGAAGATCCATCGAAGGGAATTCCACGCTTCAATACTTCGGCAATTCTGCGTGCAGGAAAGGTGATATGATACCATTTACCATCCAAGCCACAATATTTTAAATCTATGGCTTTCACCTCGTTTTCGTCGATCATCTGTTGAATCTTTTGTTGATCCATGTTATTGTCTCCTATATGTTTAATATTTAGTTAAGAGTTAAAAGTTAAGAGTTCGGTGTAGCCTGCCTTGTTAGGAAATTGCTTAGCCTATACAGATGTTTGGTAATATCAAGACCAGCATAGCCTTACTTCCCTTAACTCATAACTTTTAACTTTTAACTTTTAACTTCTTACCCTATTCCCAGCAAGTGCATCATAAATTTTACAGGTGGCATAATGATTTGTCCAATCAGGTTCAAACCTAACAAGTTAGATATAATAATGAAGCCAAAGAGAAACAACATCCCCTTGCGTTCCTGCAAAGTCCATTTATAATAAGCATCATCGGATAGCACCATACCTATAACCTTAGAGCCATCCAAAGGTGGAACAGGTATCAGATTAAAAAACGCCAGCAGTAGATTAAGAAATACCACATAGGCACTTACATGCTGCACATAAGGCAGATTTCCTGTGAAGTGATAAACCAGTGCAAAGGCAACGGCTATCAAGATGTTAGATACAGGACCCGCCAAAGCTGTCAATCCGGAATCCCGTTTAAAATTCTTGAAGTTATAGGGGTTAAACGGCACCGGTTTTGCGTAACCATAAATGAAATGCGCTGTAAAATATAGCAATAAGGGGAGCAGAACCGTTCCAAACCAATCTATGTGTTTTAGCGGATTCAAGGTTAATCTACCTGCACGTTTAGCAGAATCATCCCCTAACATATATGCAGCAAGGGCATGGCTGAACTCGTGAATTATAATGCTGTAGAAAACAAGGGCTACAATGGCAGCATTAAGTAGTAGTTTTATTAATGGTTCGCTTATCATATCTTCCTGATTTTTATAAATTTACGCTTTCCGGCACGTAACACCATACCATCTGTAATATCCACACAGGCATCGATGGACACAATTTTCTCGCCATCTATGGATATTCCACCACCCATAATTAAACGTTTTGCTTCTCCGCTACCTGTGCAAAGTCCACTATCTGTAAGCAGCTTTACCAATTTGTAATTTCCTTCGTTTAGGTTAAACTCTGGTAAATCCTCTGGGATTTCTTTGTTCGAGAACAGCTTTTCAAAAGCTTCCTGTGCTGCAAGAGCGTCACAGGAACCATGATACAGGCTAACAATTTCCCTGGCTAACCGCTTTTTTAAAATCATGGGGTTTATTCCGCTTTCCAGCTCCAGTTTTATACCTGCCAAATCTTCTGCGCTTATGGTAGTGGCATAGCAGAAATAGTTCAATATCAGGCTATCGGGAATGGACATCACCTTACCAAATTTATCGTTGGGAGTATCGAAAACTGCGATATAATTGTTTAATGATTTTCCCATTTTATTCACACCATCAGTTCCAAGCAGGATTGGGGAAAGAACAGCAACCTGCTGCTCCATACCAAAATAGCGTTGCATATCTCTTCCGCAAAGAATGTTAAATTTTTGCTCTGTAGCACCAAGCTCCACATCACTTTTTATCGCCACTGAATCGTAACCTTGCAAAATGGGATACATAATCTCGTGCATGCCAAGGGATAAGCCTTGTTCATAACGATTGCGAAAGGTATCGTGTGCCATAAATTGCGCCAAAGTGAATTTCCCCATCATTTTTAGCACATCACTCATGTTCATAGTACCAAACCATTCGCTTTGATAGCGAACCTCTGTTTGCTCTGGCTTCAGCACTGTATATAGCTGTTCCATATACTTTTCGCTGTTGTATTTAATCTGTTCAAAGGTAAGGGGAGGGCGGGATTCATCTCTACCTGTGGGATCACCAATTTGCGCAGTGAAATCACCAATGATGATAACTCCTGTATGCCCCAAATCCTGAAATTCCCGCATTTTACGAATCGGCACCAAATGCCCTATATGAACATCATAACCTGTGGGATCTATACCATATTTAATTCTTAAGGGTCTGCCTGCTTTGGCAGATTTCTCAAATTTATCTTTTAGTTCTGCAAGAGGGATTATTTCTTCCACACCCTTGCTTATTATCTTCAGTTCTTGTTCAAATGACATGTGATTCATCCTGTTT